>DKMV01000295.1:4600-5029 GCA_002469605.1 Leclercia sp. UBA7405 | reverse complement strand
ACCTTATCGTCGCCATGCTCGCGCACAAAACCGTATCCCTGCGTCAGGGAGAGGGTCGTTTGCCTGCCCTCGCCAATGGCCGGATGGCGGGCGCGGAACTGCCCCAGTTTCTGCCAGTGGCCGAGAATGGGCGCCGCTTTGCCGTCGAGATCCTGCCAGTTCATATCCGAGCGGGTGCCCTGCAGAGGGTCCGAGCCGGTGGGGCCAAAGGGGCGCGCCGACTCGTCGCCGTAAAAAATTTGCACCGTGCCGGGAGCCAGCATCAGCAGCTCCGCCGCCCGCGAGCCCCCTTCGCGGAACAGGCGCGTATCGTGAGAAGAGAGATAGCTCAGCACGTTGAAGCTCTGCATTTTCTCCGCCATCTGCTGCCAGGTCAGATCCATATTGGCCAGGCAGTCCACCGCTTTGGCCGCCTGCTCCTGATAATCA
>DKMV01000295.1:0-4465 GCA_002469605.1 Leclercia sp. UBA7405 | reverse complement strand
CGCCTGCTCCTGATAATCAAAATTGATCATCGCGTCGAAGCCGTGCTGGTAATAGTCGCTGCGCATCACCCCGTGGCCCCAGGCTTCGCCCGTCATCCAGAAGGGGGCGTCATCAAGTTTTTTATCCGGATTGGCCTGCTTCCACGCGACCAGCGCCTCGCTGGCTTTCTCTTTCAGCTGCTGCCACGCGGCCAGCTCCACGTGTTTGGCGGTGTCCACGCGAAAACCGTCAATGCCGTAATCACGCACCCACTGACTGAGCCACTGGACGAGATAATCCCGTGGCGTGGCGCCGGGGATCGGCGTCGCGTGGGTATCGGGCTTATGGCGATAGAAGTTCGGCAGGCCGGAGGCGGTAGTGGATTCGGTTTTGAGATCCGGCAGGAAGGCCAGGGACATGGTCTGGTCGTCAAAGCCCGGGTTGTCGTAATCCCCGATGTCGGTACGGATCCACTGCTTGCCCCACCACCTGTCCCAGGCGGCCTTATCGCTGAAGTTGATGTAGTCGTTAAAGCTGTGCCAGCTCTGCCCGGCGGCGGGTTTCCAGTCGATCCAGCGTTCGCCCAGCGTCTTTTGCAGCTCTGCGCCCTGCAAATAGAGCGCGCCAAACTGGAATTCCTGCATATCCGCGAGGGTGGCGTAGCCGGTGTGGTTCATCACCACGTCGAACAGAATGCGGATCCCGCGGCGGTGGGCTTCGTCCACCAGGGCGCGCAGATCCGCTTCGTCGCCCATGTTGGCGTCCAGCCGGGTCCAGTCCTGGGTGTAGTAACCGTGGTAGGCATAGTGCGGGAAGTCGCCTTTGGTTCCGCCGCCAACCCAGCCGTGGATCTGCTCCAGCGGGGAGCTGATCCAGAGCGCGTTGACGCCGAGCTTTTGTAGGTAATCGAGCTTGCTGGTCAGCCCCTTAAGATCGCCGCCGTGAAACGTGCCGATCTCCTGCAGGCCATCTTTATGCCGGCCATAGCTGTTGTCGTTGGACGGGTCGCCATTCACATAGCGGTCGGTCAGGACAAAATAGATGCTGGCGTTTTGCCAGCTGAAGGGAGCGGCTTTGTCGGTTTCGGCGCGCTCCAGCAGCTGCAGGCCATTACTATCAGCGGCGGGTAGCAGGGTAATTTTCCCCTGCTGCACGGTGGCGGTCTGCTTGCTGTAGAAATCCCGCACTACGCTCCCCTCCGGGAAGGTACCGCTCACATCAAGGGTAAGGGGCTTGCCGTCCCAGCGCGGGCACTGGCGGGTGACCTGAGGAGTGGCTTCTGTGCTGGCGGCTTTGACCGTCAGCATCAGGGTGGGGGTGCCGGAGCGGGTGTCGATCTGTATCAGGTACTCACCGTCGCGGAACAGCCGCCACTGCGGCTCGTCTCCTTCGCAGGGTTTGAGCGACAGCATCTCATTGAGTTTTATCGCACTGTTTGGCTGCCAGCACGTCTGGTCAAAACGTAGCCTTAGCGGGTGAGTACCCTTTGAAAGCTTTGCCTGAGAGGTAAAGAGGCCCGTTCCTTCTGGCTGAAAGGCCGGGAAACCGGGAGCGGACCAGTCGGCACTGGCGATGGCAGGTAACAGCATAAGAGCTAAAGCAGAGCGTTTCATTTCACGTTCCTGTCGCAGCGTTTTGCCTAGTTTGCCACCGCTTTGCCGGGGCAAACTCCTCCCTGGCGTAAAGGCGCGGGGAGGAGCCGAAAGGGTGAGTGATCGCGCGCAAACTTAGCCGCTTATCTGCGATATCGCGCACATTTTGCAGATATTGATGCTTAACTGAACAGTTCCCTGATGACATGGTTTCGGATTTAGACTATTTCTTAGGGTGCTCTGAAACGGTATTTTTGTTATGATCTGAGATTGACCTCTCAATTTCGTGAGAAAAATAAGGTGTTGGAATGATTAAATCCGACCAGGAGACCTAATGATATCGATTCCCATACGACGATATGGGGCTGCGATACTCATGTTACTCACCGTGATATTTTCAGGTGAGGTGCTTGCGAAGACGCACACGGATACAACGAGTTACAAAGCCCACAGCAGTAAGAAAATAAGCAGTAAGAAGGTAAGTAGTAAGGTTAGCAGTAAACAAGAGTATTCTCGCAATAGTGCAAAGAGCAGTTCACTTCCTGATTTGCGAAAATACCCTTCCGGGACACCAAGGAAAAAAGCGTTTCTCCGGACGGTAATGCCTTATATCACTAGCCAGAACGCTGCTATTACCGCAGATCGCAATTGGCTGATCTCCAAACAGTACGAGGGCCGCTGGTCCCCGTCCGAGCGTTCGCGCCTGAAGGATATCGCTAAACGCTACAAGATTAGCTGGTCCGGCAATACTAAACGTATTCCGTGGAATACGTTGCTTGAGCGCGTAGATATTATTCCAGGTAGCATGGTGGCGACCATGGCCGCAGCAGAAAGCGGCTGGGGTACCTCTAAGCTGGCCCGTAATAATAACAACCTGTTCGGCATGAAGTGCGGAAGAGGCAGCTGTAATGCCCCAGGTAAAGTGCGTGGCTATTCCCACTTTGATTCCGTCAAAGATTCGGTAAACGCCTACGTGGTAAACTTGAATACGCACCCGGCCTACGCCTCTTTCCGTAAGTCCCGCGCCCAGCTGCGTAAAGCGGATCAGGAAGTGACGGCAAGCACCATGATCCACAAGCTGAAAGGTTATTCGACACAGGGACAGCGTTATAACAACTACCTGTTCTCAATGTACCAGGATAACCAGCGTTTAATTGCCGCGCATATGTAATCTGAATAAACGCCTTCCAGTCGGAAGGCGTTTTTTTTACTAAATCAGCACTTCGCTATAGCGGTCGCGATAATCTTTCGGCGTGGTGTCGTACTCTTTTTTAAACACCGAATAGAAATATTGCAGGGACGGATAGCCGCACATCTGGGATATTTCATGAATCGACAGCGAGGTAGAAATTAGCAGGCTGCGTGCCTTTTCCAGTTTCTCCGCGTGGATCACCGCGTGAATAGTTTCTCCCACCTCTTCTTTAAAACGCTTCTCCAGATTGGAGCGTGAAATGCCCACCGCATCCAGCACCTGATCGACCTTAATCCCTTTGCAGGCGTGATTACGAATGTAGTGCATAGCCTGAATCACGGCCGGATCGTTTAGCGAGCGGTAATCCGTGGAGCGACGTTCCACCACGCGCACCGGCGGAACCAGCAGGCGCTGCAGGGGCAGGGCTTCGTTATCCAGCAGGCGGTGCAGCAGCTTGGCGGCCTGGTAGCCCATCTGGCGGGTGCCCTGCGCCACTGACGATAACGCCACGCGGGACAGGTATCGCGTCAGCTCTTCGTTATCGATGCCAATCACGCACAGCTTTTCCGGCACCGGGATATGCAGATGATCGCAAACCTGCAGGACATGGCGCGCCCGCGCGTCGGTGACGGCGATGATACCGGTCTGCGGCGGCAGGGTTTGTAGCCAGTCGGCCAGGCGGTTCTGGGCGTGCTGCCAGTTTTCCGGCGCGGTATTCATGCCCTGATAAACCACGCCCTGATAGCGCTCGCGCTGCACCAGCTGACGAAATGCGTGTTCGCGCTCCTGCGCCCAGCGCTTGCCGCTGGAGGCGGGCAGCCCGTAAAAGGCGAAACGGTTAATGCCCTTCTCTTTAAGGTGAAGAAAGGCGCTCTCTACCAGCGCCGCGTTGTCGGTGGCGATATAGTGCACCGGCGGATAATCCTGCTGGCGATGGTAAGAGCCGCCGACGCCGACAATCGGCACCTCGACGTTCGCCAGCAGCCGCTCGATAGAGCTGTCGTCATAGTCGGCGATTACGCCATCGCCCAGCCATTCCCGGATATTGTCGATGCGGCAGCGAAAATCCTCTTCGATAAAAATATCCCAGTCGGTCTGCGACGCCTGTAAATATTCGCCGACCCCCTCCACCACCTGGCGGTCATAGACTTTATTGGCATTGAACAGCAACGTAATGCGATAGCGTTTTTCATGCATAGTGGCGCGCTCTCCTGAATCCCAGCGCAATGCATAGCATGGCCGGATGAACAGCAGAAATTGTTTGCGCCAGGTTGTGATCGTCGACGCGATTACACCCGGCGGCGCGTGGCGGTGTCCATCCACACCGCCAGCAGCAAAATTGCTCCTTTAACGATGTACTGCCAGAAGGTGGGCACATCCATCATGCTCATGCCGTTATCCAGCGAGGCCATAATAAAGGCGCCCATCACCGCGCCCGCGACCGAACCCACGCCGCCCGCCAGACTGGTGCCACCGATCACGCAGGCGGCAATCGCATCCAGTTCGGCGATATTGCCCGCCGATGGCGAGCCAGCGCCGAGGCGCGAACTCAGGATCAAGCCGGCGATCGCCACCATCACGCCGTTGATGGCGAATACCGCCAGCTTGGTGCGCGCCACGTTAATGCCCGACAGCCGCGCGGCGTCCAGGTTGCCGCCGATAGCATAGATACGACGGCCAAAAGCGGTGCGCGTCGCCATA
>DKMV01000296.1:449-9152 GCA_002469605.1 Leclercia sp. UBA7405 | reverse complement strand
GCTGGCCCAGATCACGCCGGCATCGGTGAGCAGCTGGCACTGCTGCGCCAGCGACTGGGGATCCTGGTCGGTACCCAGCACGTAGCCGAGAATTTCCAGCGGGCGGTTATCGGCCTTCGCAATCGCCTGCGCCTCTTTGATGGCGTCGAGCATGACCCCCACCGGATCCTCGTGGGCGCCAAAGCCGAGCACGAAGTCCATTACGATCACGCCCACCTCCGGGTCGCGCGCCTCCTGCAGCAGGCGGCTGATGCGGTTGGTGGGGTCAATCATCGGGTGCGGTTTACCGTTGGTGAAATCGTCGTCGCCAAAATCAAGGAAGGTATGGGCCCGACTGAGGTTAACGTCGGTGAGACGCTTTGCCGGATCCGGCTGAATATTGCTGTAAACGTCGTCGTACTTCTCCAGCGCCGCGAACATGGCTTCGTCGCACAGGGTGCCGCCACAGAACAGGCCGCGAATGTACTTCTGCTGCGGGGTCAGGCGGGCACGCACCTCTTCGATCAGCGGCCAGTTGAGCGGGTGCAGATCGAGCGACTCTTTTTTAATGCCGGTGAGCAGCACCGCCTTCAGCGCCGCCTCTTTGGTGCCGCGGGCAAACTGTAATCCCTCTTCATCGGCAGGCACCTCGCTGCGCCCGAGGAAGCAGACCACGACCGGTTTGCGGCAGGCGCGGGCGCGGACCAGCACCTTTTCCGCCACCGCCGGGGCGGGTGGTTTGGAGATAAGGGTAATAACCTGAGTGGCCTCGTCGGCCTCCAGCATGGCAATGGCGTCGAGCATCATCAGGCCGCCGATCTTCTCGCTGAGATCGCGCCCGCCGGTGCCAATCAGCTGGGAGATGCCGCCGCCGAACTCGTGGATACGCACGCTCAACTCCTGGCTGCCGGTGCCGGATGCGCCGACGATGCCAATTGGCCCGCGGCGCACCGCGTTGGCGAAGCACAGCCCGGCGCCGTTAATGATGGCGGTGCCGCAGTCCGGCCCCATCAGCAGCAGCCCTTTTTCATGGGCCAGCGTTTTCAGGGCCAGCTCATCGTCAAGCGACACGTTATCGGAGAACAGCATCACGTTGAGGTTGTGCTCCAGCGCCTGGCGCGCTTCCCGGGCGGCAAAGGTGCCGTTCACGGAGATCACCGCAAGGTTTGCCTCCGGGCGGTGGGCTTTGGCGCTGGCAAGGGTGGCGTAGCGCGCCTCATGGGTGCCGCCGCTCTCTTTGCGGGCAAACAGAGCCTCAATGGCCGCCAGGGTCTCGTCGTTCGCCGACTCGCCTTTAATCACGATCATCAGGTCGCCGTTTTTAGCCTCTGCTAATTCCGGCGTTAATAAACCGAGGTTCTTTAATACTCCTTTGTTCATTTCGGTCGCCATCGCCACAAAGGCCTGCTCCACGCCGGGTAATTTATTGGCTTTGGTGGAGACCGACATTAATGAGACGGAGTCAAAATACGTGTTCTTTTTTATTACGATTTTGGTTGGCATTATTTCCTCCCGAACGCGGGCAAAAGGGGGGCCGCCATCCTGCCGAAGGGCATGATGGTAAAAATGAGTTTTTATTGCGGGCCAGCCGGAAACGCTGGCCGGGGTTATTTACGCGCCGGCGGCAACCAGCAGCTCGGCAATTTCGGTGAAGCCTTTTTCCCGCGCCAGCTCGAGGGGCGTTTTACCGTATTTATCGGTCATGTGCGGATTCGCACCGTACTCGAGCAGCAGCTTTACGATCTCCTGCTGTTTCGCCCCGCCGTCGTTTAATACGATGGCCTCCAGCAGCGGCGTCCAGCCCACGAAGTTCGTGTGGTTGACGTTAATGTCGGTGCGGGCCAGCAGCTCGCGCACAATCTCCACGTGCCCCTTCTCGCTGGCCGGGGTAATACCCACGCCGCCAAAGCGCGTCAGGCGATCCAGATCCGGGTTATAGGGCAGAACAATACGCAGCAGGGTGATATCGTTGGTCAGGCAGCTAATTAAGAAGGGGTTAAAACAGGTGTTATCTTGCTGGTCGATATTAGCCCCGGCGGCAAGCAATAATTCAACGCAGGGATAATGTTTATTAAGGCTGGCGATAATAAGGGCGGTGCGTTTCTGGCGATTGGTGACGTTAATATCTACCCCTTTTTCCAGACAGGCTTTTAGCGCTTCGGTATTTCCCTGTTCCGCAGCCAGCAGAAATTCAGTGATGAGTTCATTCGCAGACATTTTCACACTCCTGTTGTTTTCTGATGACCTGAGAATAGCAACAGCGATCCCGGAAAAGAATCCGCTTAAAAAGCATTCATCGTAAGCAGAGCGATTATTAAATACTATTCAACAATCGGGCTAAAATGTGCGTCTGTGCAATCTTTTTCTTATGTTTGCCGCACTTTTGTCCGCTGAAACAGCATTATGCTTATGTCTGGCCAGCCCTTGTCGGACGCGGCCTGCAACAAATGTGCAGAAGTGTGATTCGCTTCAAATGAGTTGTAACCGCAGTGTTAAATATTGTTCAAAACTGGTTGTCGCTGAGGGCGATTACAAATAGATTCAACAATAACGATTTAGCCCGGAGCGCGCGATGAATTCCATTTTCACCGAAGAGAATCTGCTGGCATTTACCACCGCCGCCCGTTTTGGCAGCTTCAGTAAAGCGGCGGACGAGCTGGGGGTGACCACCTCGGCCATCAGCTACACCATCAAACGTATGGAGACCGGGCTGGACGTGGTGCTCTTTGTGCGTAACACGCGCAGCATCGAGCTGACCGAATCCGGCTTTTACTTTTATCGCAAAGCCACCGACCTGCTTAATGATTTTCACGCCATTAAACGCAGCATTGATACCATCTCCCAGGGAATTGAGGCCCGGGTGCGCATCTGTATTAACCAGCTGCTCTATACGCCGCGCCACACCGCGCGGCTGCTGCAGGTGCTGAAAAAGCAGTTCCCTACCACCCAGATCACGGTAACCACCGAGGTTTATAACGGCGTGTGGGACTCGATTATCAACAACCAGGCCAATATCGCTATTGGCGCGCCGGATACCCTACTCGACGGGGGTGGGATCGACTACACCGAAATTGGCGCCATCCGTTGGGTATTTGCCATCGCCCCGGCGCATCCGCTGGCCTTTGCCCCGGAGCCGCTGGCAGAGAGCCAGCTGCGGCTCTATCCCAACATCATGGTGGAGGACACCGCCCATACCATTAATAAAAAGGTGGGCTGGCTGCTGCACGGGCAGGAGGCGATTCTGGTGCCCGATTTCAATACCAAATGCCAGTGTCAGATACTGGGAGAAGGGATCGGCTTTTTGCCGGAGTACATGGTGCGCGAGGCGGTCGCAGACGGACTGCTGGTAACGCGGCGTATTAACAATCCGCGTCAGGATTCGCGCATGCTACTGGCGACGCAGCATTCAGCAACCGGTCAGGTGACCCGCTGGATCAAACAGCAGTTTATGCCTCAGGGGGTGCTGACCGGTATTTATAGCGACTTACTGTGGCGGGATTAGGAGCGGCTCTGTACCCAGAAGGCGTGGATCAGGCCCGGGATATAGCCCAGCAGCGTAAGGATGATGTTAAGAATAAAAGCCATGCCGAAACCCTTGCCGAGCAGCACGCCCAGCGGAGGCAACAGAATAGTAATAACGATACGCCAGAAACCCATAATTTCTCCATGCAGGTAATCAGGTCATTGTAAAAAAAGAGAATTTATCTCTAAGCGTAGCGAGTTTGCCAGCACATGCCAGATTTGCCGCCCGTTTTTACCCTCCTTTACCCTCTTTACACTGGCTTAGGGTGGCGATTAAGGGGTAATTGCGCCTCAGCACTGTACCGGGCACGGCGCCTGGGCTACTGTTAGGGACACAATTAACCTGCAGGAGATCGCTATGTTTTCAGTCGGAGATGTTGTTCAGCCGCGTATGGGCGGACCAAAACTTAACGTTGTGGAAGTTCACGAAGATCAGCTTGTTGTGGTTCAGGCCAGCAACGAGAATGGTGAACGTTTTACGGTGAAAGCGGCAGACGTGGCCCCTTATAAAGAAGAGGGTGACTTTGGCGTCTGCTAAGCAAACGCCATCGGGCGGCAACCCCGCCCGTGTCGATTAAATCAGGAAATCGTCCAGCGATTTACCTTCTGCCAGCGCGGTGGCAATGACCTTTGGTGTACGCCCCTGGCCGGTCCAGGTTTTTTCAGTGCCGTCGGTATCGATATAGCGATATTTTGGCTCACGCGGTTTACGCTTTTTCGCCTGCCCGTTACCGCCCACCAGCTGCGAGCCGAGCAGATCCTCAGCCGAAATACCATCTGCCTTCATGCGCTCAAGCAGGGCCGCTATTTTTTGCTGCTGCTCAGCGCGCTGCTGTTCCATTTCCGCCATTTCTGCACGTCTTTCTTCGGTAACAATCCGCAGCTTTTCCAGCATATCCTCAAGTACTTCAACAGAGAATTCACGCGCCATGGCACGCAGGGTACGAATATTATTAAGATTCTGTAACAACGAATTCATATATTGTGAAAGCCCTTTCTAAGTCGATAAAAATATGCATTACCCGTCGATAATAATCTATTTGCTTTTAAACTTCCAGATAACGGGTCGCGAAAATAGAAATCACACCATTATGCATGGCAATAATAAAATATAGCCGCGTTCTTTTTCCAGCCCGACAGCTTTATTTCAGCGATTGGTTTACATCCTATTTAATAATGATAATAACGCCACGTATAAACTATTAAATAACCATTCATATTTAATGCATAACTAGTTAAATACACAGGCGGAATTTTTCACTGGCTTAGGGCCATTTCTGCACTATACAGCCATGCGAAGTGGCTTTCGCCCGCCCGTTATGCCATTTCTGCACAATGAGGCAAACAGGGGGGAAATGCCATTAAGGAAATAAAAGGCAACCTATTGTTTAATAATGGAAAAATAAAGAGCAGAAGAGAAAATAACGACACAGTTCAAAAAATATCAATTTTAGAGAATTTTTTTGCCAAAACGCCTTTAAATAAAAATTTATCACTCATTGCGACCTGACATGCAGAGATATACTCTATGCATGAAAAATATTGCAACCTAAAGCACCATAACAATGCGCTTTAGCACCCTTTATCCCCCTTTCTCAAGGAGCTCAGACATGTTCTCTCGGCAGTCTCGCCTGCGCCACGCGGTTGCAGATACCTTTGCGATGGTTGTCTACTGTTCGGTTGTGAACATGCTGATCGAGATATTCCTCTCCGGAATGAGCTTTGAACAGTCCCTTTCCTCCAGGCTGGTGGCGGTGCCGGTCAATATCCTTATTGCATGGCCATACGGTTTTTACCGCGATGCCATTATGCGGGTGGCGCGGCGCATGAGCCCTGCCGGCTGGATGAAAAATCTGGCGGATGTACTGGCCTATATTACTTTTCAGTCGCCGGTCTACGTGGTGATTTTGCTGGCCGTGGGCGCCGACTGGCATCAGATTGCCGCGGCGGTAAGTTCGAATATTGTGGTTTCAATGCTGATGGGTGCGGCGTACGGCTATTTTCTCGATTACTGCCGTCGCCTGTTTAAAGTGACTGCCTGTGGCACCGTTGAAGCGCAGGATGCAGCGACTGGCTAAGCCAGTCGCGTGGTTAAGCCGGTTCGCCGAACAGCCCCTGCAGAAAACGCTCCAGCGCCATCCGGGAGCTAAACCCGTGCGGAATGCCGTAATGCTGGTGGCGATCCCCGCCTAAATAGATTGGAAACTGCTCATAGTGATCGCAGGTTTTTATCTCTGAGGCTGGCTCTGCATAAGAGAGGCTCTTCTCTTTCAGCGTGGGATGAATGATCAGCGCCGTGCGTCCCAGACGCGCTTCCCGGTTCACATAAACATAATTATCGCCACGGCGATAACCATAAGCTTTTTGTGTTACCGCATCCATCGTAAATCCAGCTTTTTCAAGAACGCGCGCAACCTCATCAGGTCGTAAATACATATTTAATCCTCATTATCTTTTCCTGCCCGGCAACCTTACCGTATTCAGCAATAGCAGTGCTTTCAGATAAATCCATAAAGGCCGCAATATCCCGTGACCGACTTCAGATATTAAAAAGCTGGTCTAAACTGATATTGAACGCAATTTAAGGGAGGAACCTATGTTTAATCGATCAAACCGAAATGATGTGGACGATGGCGTCCAGGATATTCATAACGATGTCAGTAAATTAGCGGATACCCTGGAAGATGTGCTTAAGTCCCTGGGCTCGGACGCCAAAGGCGAAGCCGAAGCCACCAGACGCAAAGCAAAAGCCCTGCTGCGTGAAACCCGTGCCCGCATGAAGGGGCGCTCCAGTTGCGACGCCCTTAACTGTGCCACCACCTTTATTCGTGAAAAACCGATTTGCGCTGTCGGTACTATTGCGGCAGTAGGTATCTTTGTCGGTGCTCTGCTGACCCTGCGTAAGTCGTAATAGACAGCACCGCTGTATCAGCCCCCGTCGGCCTCGCCCGCGGGGGCTTTTTTTTTTGCCCCGGATAACAGGTACAGGCCCCCTTCCCCACGACGCCGTTACGCAGAGGCCAGACTGCCGTTTTTACCCATATCTTGTATGGTTGAAACTTTTTACAACTACATCTAGTATTCCCATTAGCAGGACAACACAAGCCGACGCGTTCAATCGCGGCGTTCTCTCATTCTAATTGGAAATACGAATCATGCGCATTACTATTTACACTCGTGATGACTGCGTGCAGTGCCACGCCACCAAACGCGCCATGGAAAACCGCGGCGTAGCTTTTGAGATGGTAAATGTTGACCATGAGCCGGATGCCGCCGAAAAGCTTAAAGCGCTGGGCTTTCGCCAGCTGCCGGTGGTGATCGCTGGCGACGCCAGCTGGTCCGGCTTTCGCCCGGATATGATTAACCGCCTGCAGGTCGAGGCCGCCAGCGCATGAGCCTGCTCGTCTACTTCTCCAGCAGCTCAGAGAACACCCACCGGTTTATCGAACGGCTCGGGCTGCCGGCGGTTCGCATCCCCCTTAACGAGCGGGAGCGTATCCGGGTAGACGAACCCTACATTCTGGTGGTGCCCAGCTATGGCGGCGGCGGAACGGCGGGTGCAGTGCCCCGCCAGGCGATCCGCTTTCTGAACGATCCCCATAACCGGGGGCTGATCCGCGGCGTTATTGCCGCTGGCAATCGTAATTTCGGTGAGGCCTACGGCCGCGCCGGGGATGTTGTCTCTCAAAAGTGCGGCGTGCCGTTTCTCTATCGTTTTGAACTGATGGGGACACAGCAGGACGTAGAGAACGTGCGTAAAGGAGTGAATGAATTTTGGCAACGACAACCGCAGAACGCGTGATCCAGGGAAGCAGCGATTACCACGCCCTGAACGCCATGCTTAACCTCTACGATAGCGAGGGGCGCATTCAGTTCGACAAAGACAGCCAGGCGGTAGAGGCCTTTTTGGCCGCCCACGTGCGCCCGAACAGCGTGGCCTTTGCCAGCCAGCAGGCGCGGCTCGACTGGCTGGTCAGCGAAGGCTATTACGAGGCGCGGGTGCTGGCCCGCTACGATCGCGCCTTTGTCATCGCCCTGTTTGAACGCGCCCACGCCAGCGGTTTTCGTTTCCAGACCTTCCTCGGCGCCTGGAAGTTTTACACCAGCTATACGCTTAAAACCTTCGACGGCAAACGCTACCTCGAGAGCTTTGAAGACCGGGTGGTAATGGTGGCCCTGACCCTCGCCCAGGGGGATGAAACCCTGGCGCAGCAGCTTACCGACGAGATCCTCACCGGCCGTTTCCAGCCCGCTACCCCCACCTTTCTGAACTGCGGCAAAGCCCAGCGCGGGGAGCTGGTCTCCTGCTTCCTGCTGCGTATTGAGGACAATATGGAGTCGATTGGCCGGGCGGTAAACTCGGCGCTCCAGCTCTCTAAACGCGGCGGCGGGGTGGCGTTTTTGCTCTCGAACCTGCGCGAGGCCGGGGCACCCATTAAGCGGATTGAGAACCAGTCTTCCGGGGTGATCCCGGTAATGAAGATGCTGGAAGATGCCTTCTCCTACGCCAATCAGCTCGGCGCGCGTCAGGGGGCGGGAGCCGTTTACCTGCATGCCCACCATCCGGATATTCTGCGTTTCCTGGATACCAAACGGGAAAACGCCGACGAGAAAATCCGCATCAAAACGCTCTCTCTTGGCGTGGTGATCCCGGACGTTACCTTCCGCCTGGCGAAAGAGAACGCCGAAATGGCGCTCTTCTCGCCCTATGATATTGAGCGCATCTACGGCAAAGCCTTTGGCGATGTGGCCATCAGCGAGCTTTATGACGAGCTGGTGGCCGACGCGCGCATCCGTAAAAAGTACATTAACGCCCGCGACTTCTTCCAGACGCTTGCGGAGATCCAGTTTGAGTCCGGCTATCCGTACATCATGTACGAAGACACGGTGAACCGCGCCAGCCCTATTGCCGGGCGCATTAATATGAGCAACCTCTGCTCGGAGATTTTGCAGGTTAATAGCGCCTCCACCTATGACGAAAACCTGGACTACGCCGACACCGGCAAAGATATCTCCTGCAACCTCGGTTCGCTGAATATTGCCCACACCATGGATTCGCCCGATTTTGGCCGCACCGTGGAGATCGCCGTGCGCGGCCTGACGGCGGTGTCGGATATGAGCCACATCCGCAGCGTCCCCTCTATTGAGGCAGGCAATGCCGCTTCTCACGCCATTGGGCTCGGGCAGATGAACCTGCACGGC
>DKMV01000296.1:0-283 GCA_002469605.1 Leclercia sp. UBA7405 | reverse complement strand
CCTGCACGGCTATCTGGCGCGGGAGGGGATCGCCTACGGCAGCCCGGAGGGGCTCGATTTTACCAATCTCTATTTCTACACCGTCACCTGGCACGCGCTGAACACTTCAATGCTGCTGGCTCGGGAGCGCAATCAGCGCTTCGCCGGCTTTGAGCAGTCGCGCTATGCCAGCGGCGACTATTTCAACCAGTATCTGGAAGGCGACTGGCAGCCGAAAACCGAAAAGGTGCGCGCCCTCTTTGCCCGCGCCGGCATCACCCTGCCCACCCGCGCCATGTGGCAG
>DKMV01000005.1 GCA_002469605.1 Leclercia sp. UBA7405 | reverse complement strand
AGGATATGGGGTTCAGTGCAGGCGAGCCCCCCTGGCACGTTCACCGGTGCGGGGGTACCAGAGAAGCAGTGCACATGAAGTGAACGGAACCACCACCACAGCTGCATGTTCCCCTCACCCTAACCCTCTCCCCAAAGGGGAGAGGGGACTGGAGCGGTGCGGTCTGGTGCCCTCTCCCACAGGCAGAGGGAGAAAACCGTCCCTTTTTATTCCACCAACATCTTCACCACCACCTTTCTCACCTGTGCCGGTGCCCCCACCGCGCACAGCGGCTTATGCACCTCCCCCGGGTAAAACACCACAAAATCCCCTTCGCTCAGCACCACCGTTTTCTCCTGCTCCCCTTCCGGCAGGAAAGCGATATCTTTATCCGCCAGCCAGTCGGTGTCCGGCGTGCCGTTTGGCAGGGTGCTGAAGGTCATCCCCTCCTGCCCTTTCAGCACGATCTGGATATCCAGATAGCGGGCGTGATACTCAGCGCGGCGATCGGCGAACGGCTGGGTCATATCTTCCGACACCAGATAAAACAGGCGGTTGCCGTCGATGTCGTGCTTGCCCGTGGCGGTCGCGTCAGTTACGTGCGCTTTAACGTGGTCGATTGCCTGGCGCAGCTCGGCCGGGAGCCAGGCCTGAAGGTTATGAATATTGCCAACGATCATGATTAAATCCTCAATATAAAACACCGTTTCATTTTCAACTTTTATACGAGAATTTTGACTGCCATACCACCACTTTTTCACCGGGTTTTGCACTGGCGCATAACCATGCAATATGAACCGTTTGCCTTGCTTAAAAGGTGAATTAATCGCTTGATCCCGCCCTCAGGCTGCGTATAATGCCCCACAATTTGCCGGGAGGAAGCATGGTCCAGTGTGTTCGACATAGCGTCTTACCGCGTCTTAAAACAGACGCTGGCCTGCCGTTTTTCTTCCCGCAGTACAACCTATTCCCAGAGCCCCTCATTTGAGGGGCTTTTTTTTGCCCGGCGTCAGGAGATAAACATGAATCCGCTTTATCAAAAACACATCATTTCCATAAACGACCTCAACCGCGACGAGCTGGAGCTGGTGCTGGAAACCGCGGCAAAATTAAAAGCAAACCCGCAGCCGGAGCTGTTAAAGCACAAGGTGATCGCCAGCTGCTTCTTTGAAGCCTCTACCCGCACCCGCCTGTCGTTCGAGACCTCCATCCACCGCCTGGGCGCCAGTGTGGTGGGCTTCTCCGACAGCAGCAACACGTCGCTGGGTAAAAAAGGCGAGACCCTGGCCGATACCATCTCGGTTATCAGCACCTACGTGGACGCCATCGTGATGCGCCACCCGCAGGAGGGCGCCGCGCGCCTGGCAACCGAATTCAGCGGCGGCGTGCCGGTACTGAACGCCGGTGACGGCGCCAACCAGCACCCCACGCAGACCCTGCTGGATCTCTTCACCATTAAGGAGACTCAGGGCCGTCTGGAGAACCTGAACATCGCCATGGTCGGCGACCTGAAGTATGGCCGCACCGTCCACTCCCTGACCCAGGCGCTGGCGAAATTCAACGGCAATCGCTTCTACTTTATCGCCCCGGACGCGCTGGCGATGCCCCAGTACATTCTCGATATGCTCGACGAAAAAGGCATTGCCTGGAGCCTGCACGCCAGCATCGAAGCGGTAATGGGAGAGCTGGATATTCTCTATATGACCCGCGTGCAGAAAGAGCGTCTCGATCCGTCCGAGTACGCCAACGTGAAGGCGCAGTTTGTATTGCGCGCCAGCGACCTTGAGGGGGCGCGCAGCAACATGAAGGTGCTGCACCCGCTGCCGCGCATCGATGAGATCACAACGGATGTCGATAAAACGCCGCACGCCTGGTATTTCCAGCAGGCCGGCAACGGCATTTTCGCCCGCCAGGCGCTACTGGCGCTGGTTCTGAATCGCGATTTAGCTCTGTAAGGGGAGACGACAATGACACACGACAACAAACTTCAGGTCGAAGCCATCAAACGCGGCACCGTAATTGACCACATCCCTGCGCAGGTGGGCTTTAAGCTGCTGACGCTCTTCAAGCTGACCGAAACCGATCAGCGCATCACCATCGGCCTGAACCTGCCGTCCGGTGAGATGGGCCGCAAAGACCTGATTAAGATCGAGAACACCTTCCTCACCGACGAGCAGGTAAACCAGCTCTCCCTGTACGCGCCGGACGCGACGGTAAACCGCATCGATGATTACGAAGTGGTGGGGAAATCGCGCCCAAGCCTGCCGGAGCGCATCGAGAGCGTGCTGGTCTGCCCGAACAGCAACTGCATCAGCCACGCGGAGCCGGTCTCCTCCAGCTTCGCGGTGAAAAAGCGCGCCAGCGATATCGCCCTGAAGTGCAAATACTGTGAAAAAGAGTTTTCCCACAATGTGGTACTGGCCGGCTAATAGAGGTTGGTAATGAAATCCCGGCTTCCTATAATGGCCGGGACTACTCGTATGCAATCAGGAGAAAACATGACCAAAGTACTCGCCACGGAAAATGCTCCGGCAGCTATCGGCCCTTACGTTCAGGGCGTTGATCTCGGCAGCATGATCATCACCTCTGGCCAGATCCCAGTGAACCCGAAAACCGGCGAAGTGCCGGAAGACGTGGCCGCCCAGGCGCGTCAGTCGCTGGAAAACGTGAAGGCGATTGTGGAATCCGCGGGCCTGAAAGTAGGCGATATCGTCAAAACTACCGTGTTTGTGAAAGATCTGAACGACTTCGCGACCGTTAACGCCACGTACGAAGCCTTTTTCAACGAGCATAACGCCAGCTTCCCGGCGCGCTCCTGCGTTGAAGTGGCCCGCCTGCCGAAGGACGTTAAAATTGAGATCGAAGCGATCGCCGTGCGTCGCTAAGTCTTGTTTTTAAATATAAAGGCAGCTTCTGGCTGCCTTTTTTTATATCCCGAATACACAGAGCGAAATAGCCTTCAAGTATTTTCACTATTATTTTTCATCGCAGCTTGAAATGACTAATTTTTTATTCCGGTAGAGACTAACCCGGCCCAAAAAGCATTAATCACTTTTAATGGAATAAAAAATGAAACTGTCAAAAATTGCACTGGCACTTGCCACACTCACGGTTGCTTCATCAGCTTTAGCTCACGGTTATGTAGAATCCCCAGCCAGCCGCGCTTATATGTGTAAGCTCGGTAAAAATATTGATTGCGGTTCCGTACAGTGGGAACCGCAGAGCGTAGAGCGCACCTCTGGCTTCCCGACTGGCGCGCTGCCGCCGGATGGACAGCTTGCCAGCGCCGGTATTTCCCAATATTCCCAGATTGATCGTCAGAGCCTGAATGCATGGACTAAGACGCCAATTTCCGCCGGTAAAAATACTTTTACCTGGTATCACACTGCACCGCATAAAACGACTAACTGGCGCTGGTATATTACTAAGCAAGACTGGAACCCAAATAAACCTCTGACCCGCGACCAGTTTGAATTAACGCCATTCTGTACCGTAAACGGTAATGGTCAGGCGCCGGCTCAGCGTATGCAGATGGACTGTAATGTTCCACAGCGTACTGGCTACCAGGTTATTTACGCGGTATGGGAAATTGCCGATACCTCTAATAGCTTCTACCAGGCTATCGACGTAGATTTCGGTAACGGCGGCAACGTCACGCCGGACGAAACGCCGGTTGTGGTTTCCGAGTGGACCAAAACTCTGAACGGCCAGATCTCCGGTAACAACGTTAACGCTGGCGACAAAGTGATTGCCCGCTTCTTTGATGCTAACGGTGAAGTGGTTTCCATGCGCACCGAGCTGACCATTGCCTCTGCTTCCCAGGGCAACGCAAGCCAGTGGTCTTACGACCTGGCTCAGGCGATCAACGCTGCACACAGCGATGTACGCGTAGGCGTTAAAGATGAATCCGGCGTGGTTAACCCGGTTCACGGCGCGAACAGCGTTTACGTGAAAGATGGCAGCACCCTGAAATCCGTTGCGATCTCTTATGAAGAGCAGCAGGCGCAGGTGAACGAAGATATCGCCGTTTCTAACGTTCGCTTCAGCAAAATTGTTAACGGCAACGCCTCCGTGACTTTCCACGTGAATACCCAGGGCAACGTTAACCTGGAAGCACGCGTAATGAACCATATGGGTGCGGAAAAAGGCTATGTGAAGCAAGAAATGAACAACGCCAACCAGGATGTCACCATGAACCTGACCGACGTGACTGCTGGCCACCACATGCTGAAATACTACGCGACCAACAAAGACGGCACTCTGTTTGCACAGGATGTCATTGATATGATGCTGGAGAACGAAGCCGCATCCGGTAACACCGGCGGTAAATACGACTACGTCTTCCCGCAGAACCTCAGCTCTTACAAAGCGGGCACCGTGGTGCTGCAGCCGAAAAATGGCAAAACTTACCAGTGTAAGAGTGCGCCATACAGCGGTTACTGCGTACAGTACAAAACGACCGCTACCCAGTACGAACCAGGCGTAGGTTCACACTGGCAGATGGCATGGACAGCTAAGTAATTAGCTTCCGCCTCCCCACTCCCACCCCGGAGTGGGGAGATACCGCATCACTGATTTCGCGTTGCCCTCAGCAGTTTCTCCAGCGGATAGACCGCCGCAATCACTACCTCATCCTCAATCTGTGCCGCACTGTCCAGCTCGCGCTGTATAGAGGCGATCTCCGTATCATCCAGGGTTCCCTGGCGCGCCACCAGATCGGTGAGCCGCAGGCCAATCGATGCCAGCTTATCCACCTGCTGAATTACCGGCTTCAGCGCCTTCAGCTGATAGCTGTTTTCGCTGAGCGCCAGCGCATCGCCGGTGTTGCTCTGCCAGCGGCTAAAGACGTGGCGCAGCGCTTCGGCACTTTCGTTATCTTCCGCATCGCTCACCAGGTGCTCTGCCCAGCTGTTCATCTGGCGCACGGTATTGCTCTCGGCGCTAAGGGCATCCGCATAGCGGTTGAGCGGCTCAAACTGATCATAGTTGCCGGCCTGGAACTTCAGGTGCTGACGGGTATAGTACTGGGCCGGCTCCAGGGCCTGGGCGAGGATCTGCAGCGGCCCAACCTCCACGCTATTCGCCAGACGAATAAACTGCGTCTGCTGCTGGCTATGCTGTTGCAGCCCCACCGACACCGTACTCCAGTTGTCCATCGCCTGCAGACGGGTGTACATGTTTTCGGTGTCCGCCATCTCTTTGGCCGACCACAGCCGCTCCGCCACCGCAAAGGCGCGCGGCCAGAGCTTGATATCCAGCACCGGGGCGGCAACGTTCTCTGCCCACAGCGCCGCCTCGCCCCCCAGCAGGTTAGCCTGTTGGGCGGCATCCGGCAGCGCCGGCGCGATGCCCTGCGGCACCTCATTCAGCCGCGTTCCGCTGATGGGATAGCGGGCGTTGCCCACCAGGAAGTAGCCGCTGAGCTTATCGTCGGCGACGTTCACCACCGGGCGGGTTTCTCCCATCCAGGTATCTACCGTGAAGGTGACCTGGTTGTCCGCACGCCACTGAATGTCGCTGACCGCCCGGCGCGACTTGCCGCTGAAGTCGATAAAACCGCGCCAGCCGGTTTCGCCTTTCACCAGGGTAAAGCTGCCCTCCACCGGCTTGCCCTTCAGGCGCGGCATGGAGAAGGCCCAGCTCTGGGCGCTGTCGTTATCACCGATGGAATCGACCCCATTCAATCCCTGGGGGACAACCTCATTGCGGTAGTGGTAGGCGGTGCTTTGCGGCTGGTCGAGATAAAAACCGGTGGAGAGAATACCTTTATAGCCCTGCTTCGCCACCTCCCCCAGCGCGTCCTGCCCTTGCCAGGACTGGATCAGGATGCTCTTTGGCAGATCCGGATGGAAGATCTCATCCCAGCCCATCATTCGGCGCTGGTGTTTTTCGAGGAGGGTTTCCAGCTTGCGGTTGAAATAGGCCTGCAGCGCGTGGCTGTCAGCAAGCTTGTTATCACGCATAAATTGCTGAATGGCGGCATTATTTTTCCACTGGGTATCGTCCACCTCATCACCGCCGATATGCAGGTAGGGATCCGGGAAGATCGCCGCCAGTTCGTCGATCATCGCCTCGGCAAAGGTGTAAGTGCCCTCTTTGGTCGGGTCGAGCACCGGCTTAAGCACGCCCCAGTGACGCTCCATCTCATAGGGGCCCGGGGCGCTCATCAACTCCGGATAGGCTACCGCGATGGCCGAGGCGTGACCCGGCATGTCAATTTCTGGCACCACGCGGATGCCGCGTGCGGCGGCATAGCGCACCACATCGCGCATCTCATCCTGGGTATAGAACATGCCGTCGCTGGCCAGCTGGGTCAATTTCGGGTAGCGCGTCGAGGCGAAACGCCAGCCCTGATCGTCGGTGAGGTGCCAGTGCAGCACGTTAAGTTTGGCCGCCGCCATGCCGTCGATCTGGCGTTTGATATCCTCCAGCGGGATGAAATGGCGGGCGGAATCAAGCAGCAGGCCGCGCCACGGGAAGCGCGGGGCATCTTCAATAGTGACCCAGGGCACGGAGGTGTTTTCCGGCCCGTTCTGGATAAGCTGGAGCAGGGTTTCCATCGCCCGCAGCGCACCGAAGCGGGTGTTGGCAGCGATGTTTACCCCGGTGGCATTAACGGTGAGTCGGTAGCTTTCATCGCTGTCCGGCTGCGGCAGCGGCGCCACCTTGCGGGCCACGGTGATGGTCACGGTGGGTTTATCCTTGCCGGCGCTCTGGGGTTGCAGCGTCCAGCCGGTTTGCCGCGCAATGCGCTGGCGCAGGCGGGCAACCGCATCGTTAAGATCGTCCCCGCTGACCTTGACGGATATCTGGCTGGTGAGCACCAGCACCCCCTGGGTAGCAGGCCGCTCGACCTTCGCCGGCCAGGGCATTAACGGGAGATCGCCCACGGGGGCAGCAAACGCCGACGCGCCGAGCATAAGCCCGGCGCCTAAGAGGCTGTAACGCAACATGGATATTCCTTATCTGACGGTCAGCAAAAAGGCAAAACATTCAGTTAACATGCGTACTAGTACGCGTCAAGCTAACGCGACGACGTAGATCACAGGGTGGTAAAAATGAGAATAATTAGAGGGTTGTTTAAAGGGTAGGGGTTATAGCGGGATGGCTTATGTGCGGCCTGTTGCCCTCACCCCAGCCCTCTCCTTTAGTTCGAGGGAGAAAACCCAGCCATCACATTGCCTCTGAAACAGAGGATCCTCCAGCGGCGCCCTGGTCCGGCTGAAAATCGCCGAAGCGTTGACTGGAGGCCGGGGCGAGGCGCAGGG
>DKMV01000004.1:6590-11319 GCA_002469605.1 Leclercia sp. UBA7405 | reverse complement strand
CGCCAGTACGCCGTACCAGTAGTGCTGATAATCCACCGGCACGCTGACGGTAATAGTGCGATCGCTCTCGGTACCGGGCTGGCCGGGGGGCGTAAACCAGCGCACGCTGCGGGCACTATTGCTGCGCTCTGACTGTTGGGTAAACCAGGGGCTGGTGACCAGCTGATAATAGCGGGAGGTAATATCGTGCTGCTGGTCGTTGGCATCGGTAGCATCGGTGGAGATATAAAAGCCCGCGCGGGAGGCATAAACCACCCGCTTTGCCAGCATGGACAGGGGGGAAGAGATGCGCATCAGGTAGCCCACTTCAAAGGCGGCGCTCACCTCACTGGCCAGGCGCGTATCGTCGCGTGCCAGAGTGGTGGTCTGGGCGACGAAATCATCGGAGACGCCGTTCAGCGGTAGGGTGCGCTGTTCCTCCACGGAGAGTTGCCACCAGGGCTTTGTGCGCCGATCGGCGAAGCGGGTAATGGTCTTGTGCAGCTTGCCGGAAAGCAGCGGCTGTTGCAGGGAGTCGTGCATGGCGTTACGAAAAAAGAGCAGCTTGTCGACGCTGTACTCAAGCTGGCGATCCAGGGTGTTAGCCACGCTTGCGAGATAGTTGCGCTGGCTGGCCATATAAGCGTCTTCCAGCACCACCGCCTCACGCCAGGTGAGCAGTGTGGAGAAAATCAGGACGGTGACAAAACAGAGCGTGACGATCCGACCAGGATGCAAGCGTTGACGCCGAAACAGCATCGGCTTTTTTATCTCGTTTTCGTGCTGCACACACTCTCCATGCTAAACAGCTTTCGTCATCCGCACCGGCGGGCGATTTCACGTTAACTTACTGATATCAGCGATTATAGCGCGCAAAAACGCCCGGCAAAGCCGGGCGTAGCGTGATCTAAGCCTGTTCCTGGGCCCGGTAACCGTCACCATGCTGAAGCTCGTCTTCACGAAATGCTTCACGCTGGATCCCATAACCGTCATGCCAGCGGCACTCCACCATTCCGCTGGCATAGCCGGTCACTAACATACGCGGACCGCCGTTTTTAGGCTTAACTTCATCGCTGACCAGAAAGACCATAACCGCCTCCTTTATCAGTGTGAAACTGTTTCAGGTTAGTCGACGAATGGTTTCTCTGCGCAGCTTTTTAGTGTGACTTACCTCGAATTTTTTCGACCCCTTTAACAACCGCAACGACCAGCGCGCCGATGATAAAACCCAGTACCAGGTTAATCAGGGTGGGCAGGACTGCCGCCACAACCGCGCCGTGGGCCTGGGCGAAATGCTCAATGGCGTGGTGCAGAGGGGCAATGCCGTGTACCACGATGCCGCCACCCACCAGGAACATCGCCAGGGTGCCGACCACCGACAGAATTTTCATCAGCCAGGGCGCCACCACCAGCAGACCTTTACCAATCCCCCTGGCCAGTGCGCTGCGCTTATCTGCCAGCCAGTAGCCCATATCATCCAGCTTGACGATCACCCCCACCAGGCCATAGACCCCGATGGTCACCAGAATCGCGATCCCGGCAAGTATCAGCACCTGATTAAGCAGCGGCGCATCGGCCACGATACCTAGCGTAATGGCGACGATTTCAGCCGAGAGAATAAAATCGGTACGGATAGCCCCTTTGATTTTGTCTTTTTCAAAGGCTTTAGGATCGGCAGCGGCAAGGGCCTCCAGGCGCTGCTGGCGCGCCGCCGGGCTCTCCTTCTCTTTGCGTGATTCAAAGGTGTGCAGGACTTTCTCTACCCCTTCGAAGCAGAGAAATGCCCCGCCGATCATCAGCAAAGGGGTAATGGCCCAGGGAATAAAGGCGCTGATCAGCAGCGCCAGCGGCACCAGGATCACCTTATTCAGGAAGGACCCCTTCGCCACGCCCCATACCACCGGCAGTTCACGGTTGGCGCGTACCCCGGTCACCTGCTGGGCATTCAGTGACAGGTCATCTCCTAATACCCCTGCGGTCTTTTTCGCCGCTATTTTCCCCATGACCGAAATGTCATCCAGCAGCGTGGCAATGTCATCCAGTAATGTTAATAAGCTACTTCCTGCCAAAATAAACTTCCTTCTTGTTGTGAATTACCTAAAGAGTATGGAGTAAAACCGCCAGCACTCAAACCACCACGTTTCGTCAACAATTAATTCACACAAACGGAACAATTAAAGCGCTCGCCAGCGTGATAGTTTTGGCGTTAACTATACGCGACCTTTTTATATCGCCGTGAGAGAGTATGCGTATCAGGCATTTGTTACCGCTTATTGGCGCGCTGTTTGCGCTTTATATTATCTGGGGTTCCACCTATTTCGTGATTCGCATCGGGGTGGAGAGCTGGCCGCCGCTGATGATGGCCGGGGTTCGCTTCCTCTCTGCCGGGGTATTACTGCTGGCCTTTCTGCTGCTGCGGGGGGAAAAGCTGCCCCCGCGCCGTCCGCTGCTGAATGCGGCGCTGATTGGCATCCTGCTGCTGGCGGTGGGTAACGGCCTGGTCACCGTGGCCGAACACCAGAACGTCCCTTCCGGGATCGCCGCCGTGGTTGTCGCCACCGTGCCGCTGTTTACCCTCTGCTTTAGCCGCCTTTTCGGCATCAAAACCCGCAAGCTGGAGTGGATGGGGATTGGTATCGGGCTGGTGGGGATTATTCTCCTGAACAGCGGTGGCAACCTGAGCGGTAACCCCTGGGGCGCGGTGATCATCCTGATAGGCTCCATGAGCTGGGCCTTTGGCTCGGTGTATGGCTCGCGCATTGAACTGCCCACCGGCATGATGGCGGGCGCCATCGAGATGGTAACGGCCGGAATAGTGCTGCTCTCCGCCTCTCTGCTGTCCGGGGAAACGCTGACCCGGCTCCCGGATCTGTCGGGGCTTCTGGCGGTGGGCTACCTCGCCATTTTTGGTTCGGTAATCGCCATTAATGCTTATATGTTCCTGATCCGCAACGTCTCACCGGCGGTCGCAACCAGCTACGCCTACGTGAACCCGGTGGTGGCCGTTCTGCTGGGCACCGGCTTCGGCGGCGAAGTACTCTCTTCCGTCGAATGGATGGCACTGGGGATTATTATTCTGGCGGTGGTGCTGGTCACCCTGGGCAAATATCTGCTGCCAGCTAAACCGGTGATTGCTCCCCATCCGGCGGAGAAACCATAAGCGGGCGAATGCCCTGAGTGTCGATCTGCGCCGCCTCGCCGCCCGCGCAGATCCACTCTTCCAGCCGCGCGCTCAGGGCGGCATCGTCAAGCTTCATCCTGCCGCGCAGCGCGCACTCCCACACTACCAGCACCCGCCAGCCCTGCTGATGCAGCAGCGCCAGATCGCGGGCGTCGCGGATAACGTTTTTGCCAATTTTATCCAGCCAGAAGTCGGTGCGGGTCGCCGGCACCTTAAACAGATAACAGCCGTGGTGATGCCAGAAGCAGCCGTGGGTGAAGATGACGCAGCGCCATTCGTCAATCACGAAATCGGGCCGGCCGGGCAGCGCCGCATCCTGCACCCGGTAGTCAAAGCCGGTCTCGGTTAACAGGGACGCCAGCCGTTTTTCAATGGCGGTATCACGCGTGCCTATGGCACGCATGTTTTTACTGCGGGTGGCCTTATTGTGAACGTCCGTCATAAGCCGCCTCGCTGCGCCTTTTGCCTGCCCCGACAGGGCCTCTCTGCGCTGTCTGTTAATTTCAACATAAACACCGCTCCCAAGTGCCTGATAAAGAGATAAGCATAACCCCCTGAGAGGCCCCGCACCGGTGGATCTCCACTACATTTCGCTTTTATTCCAGGGCATGACGGCCAACAATTTAGCCATACCGCACCATCCCGTTATCCCGGCAAACATCAGTCCTGCGCCAACGAATCCAGGAATGATATAAAAGACGCTATTCAGCGCTGCGCCAGCGACTGTTCCTGCCAGCGCCAGCCCCCCGGCCGTTATCTGTACCTGCCGCATCAGGGGTAATGGCTGGCGGCGATCGGTAACCACGGGATAACCCGCCTTTTTCCAGCTATTGATACCGCCCTCAATAATCGCAGCACTTGCCGGATAAGCCGAGGCTATCAACTGGTCTTTGCTTTTTTCCGTCCGCATGCCGCTCTGGCAGTGAAAAATTACCGTATCTGTTTGACTCAATGCCTCTTCATGAAAACAGCCGGGCTTAATCTTATCCAGCGGCAGCGCGCGAGCGCCGGGGATATGTTCCCGCCGCCATTCTTCATGCCCCCGGATATCGATCACTATGGCATGGCGCCCGGATAGCGCACGGGCCTCTTCAGGTGTAACGACACGCACGGACATACTATTCTCCCGGACAGTAGATATTCTTAAGCGTTTGCACTACCGCAAAAACCGCTTCGTTTTTGATGTGATAACGAATGAATCTGGCATCGCGGACGCCCTCTATTAGCCCTTCGGATTTCATGCGGGCCAGGTGCTGAGAGGTTGCGGAGGCGCTGAGACCGCTCATCTTGCTCAGTTCTCCGGCTTCTGTACCGGGCTGCCCGATCAACACGCATAAAATCAATAAGCGCTGAGGATGGCTCAATGTCTTCAGAAGGGCTGCGGCTTTATCTGCCTGCTGCTGCAGTAAATTAAGGTCATTCATATCAGAATACTTTAGAATTTTCTAAATTTAGAAATTACTAAACTATGAGCGGGTAAGTCAAGTCATCTTCAGAACCCTTCGAGCGTGATTGCGCAGCAGGCTGTTTTATCACGGTCCGGGAATGCTAAAGTAGCGAGCGTCGAAA
>DKMV01000004.1:0-6473 GCA_002469605.1 Leclercia sp. UBA7405 | reverse complement strand
AGGATGGTCATGCTTGAAATTGGGTTGTTTATTTATCCTGGGGTTCAGCAGGCCGCCCTGCTTGGGCTGAACGATCTTTTTTATGTCGCCAATACCTTTTCTCAAAAGCATCAGAATAAAAAAGAGAACTCACTCAGGGTGACCCACTGGCAGCAGCCCGATCCGCAAAAAGCGCCTGTACGCGTTTTTGATACGGAACCTGAGGCCGGGTCAACGCTGCTTTCGGCGATGATAATCCCACCAACCCTGGGATCGCCAGCGGTCGTCGATACGCCACCGGCGTTAACCCAGTGGCTAACCGACCTGCGCAATCGCGGAGCCATTCTGGGCTCCGTATGCGCCGGCGCGTTTGTCCTGGCCTCATCCGGGTTGATGGAGGGGCGTAAAATGACCACGCACTGGGTGTATGCCGATCTGCTGCGTCAGCGTTTCCCAAAAATTGAGGTGGACGAGCGCCCGTTGATTATTGATGACGGCGATATCATCACCGCGGGCGGCCTCATGTCATGGACCGACCTCGGCCTGCGTGTCGTTCATCGTCTGCTGGGCCCAACCGTTATGATTGATACCGCGCGGATGCTGCTTGTCGATCCGCCAGGCCGTGAACAGCGCTATTACAGCGTCTTCTCGCCGCGCCTGACTCACGGCGATACCTCAGTACTGAAAGTACAGCACTGGCTGCAGGCGACGCAGGCAAAAGATGTCTCCCTGCCAACGTTGGCAGCGCAGGCAGGATTAGAGGCGCGCACCTTTCTGCGACGCTTTCAGAAAGCAACCGGCATGACCAGTACGGAATATTGTCAGCATCTACGCGTAGGACGGGCACAGGAGCTGTTGCAGTTCAGCAGTGACGCTTTCGATCGCATCGCCTGGGAAGTCGGCTACAGCGATCCGGGTGCTCTGCGAAAAATTTTTACCCGTATCGTCGGGCTTACCCCGGGAGAGTATCGTCGTCGCTTCAGCGCCGGCCAGGCAACCTGAATGTCGTTATTGACCCTTATAATGTCGGTCACGCCACTTCATGGCGGCCCCCTTCCCTGTCAGACTTCTGCTTCAATGAGTAAGACAACAGGAGTGACAGAATGAAACAGCGCGGTTTAATCGTAATTGATTTGCAAAACGAATATCTGCCAACCGGCAAATTGCCCCTTACCGGCATCGAGGCGGCGGCCCATAACGCCGCGCTTGTTATCGACGACGCGCGTGCAAAAGGGATCCCCGTTTTCCATATTCGCCATGAATTTGCGAGCAGTGAAGCACCATTGTTTACCCCCGGTTCTGATGGCGTAGAGATTCAGGAAAACGTCACCCCGGCGGCAGGCGAGGCCGTCATTGTGAAGAATTTTATCAATGCTTTTCGCGAAACGGACTTAAAAGCGCAGCTGGACGCAAAAGGGGTTGAAGAGGTGATTATCGTTGGTGCCATGAGCCATATGTGCGTGGATGCCTGCGTGCGAGCGGCGGTGGATATGGGCTATCCGGTCACCGTCCTGCATGACGCCTGCGCCACCCTTGACCTGACGTTTGGCGGGATCACCGTGCCAGCGGCGCAGGTTCATGCTGCCATGATGGCCGCATTTGAATTTGGCTATGGCAAAGTTCAGTCAACGTCCGACTACCTCTCTGCGTAAATGATCTGCAGCGCCCTGCTCGGGGGCGCTGTCTGGTTAACAAAAACGCCATACTGACCGGCATATCACTCATCGCCCTGGCGCATCCGCGCGGCCTGCAGAATACGGGACTCCAGCAGCTTCGCCACCGCAGCAAAAGCAGGCACCACCACCGAGTTGCCAAACTGCCGGTAGGCCTGGGTATCGGAAACCGGAATACGAAAGTTATAGCCCTGCGGGGTTTCAAAGCCCATCAGGCGCGCGCACTCCCGCGGCGTCAGGCGGCGCGGCCGGTGACGCTGATTCGTCGGGTCGTCAAAATCCTTCTCCCCCAGCGCCTTATCCCAGCCCCGATCGATTAAGATTTCTGCCCCGTCTTTGTAATACCGTGCTGACAGGGTACGGGTCACGCTATGGGGATTGGCGGGATCCACCATGCCAAAACCGAAGCCGTTGCCCTTCGCCTGGTGCTTTTTCGCATAGCGGTAAAGGTATTTCCACAGTATGGGGGTAAGGATGAATTTAGGGTCGACCGCGGGCTCCAGCAGCTCGGCGATGGTGGGCCGCTGCGCGGGATAGCGCGCGGGCAGATTGCGCAGGGTAAAGTCACCGAGCAGGTTCAGATCCCGGCGAAAACCCACCAGCACGATGCGCTCCCGGTGCTGCGGCAGGAAGTGTTTACCGTCGATAATTTTGGGATCGTCCGGCCCGGTATCCTGCGAATCGGCTACGTCATACCCCAGCTCATCCAGGGTCTGCATGATAATGCGGAAGGTTTTGCCCCCGTCATGGCTTTTGAGGTTTTTAACGTTCTCCAGCACGAAGATCGCCGGGCGGCGGGCGTCAATAATGCGCACCACGTCGAAAAACAGCGTGCCCTGGGTATCGCAGGCAAAACCGTGGGCCCGGCCAAGGGCGTTCTTTTTCGACACCCCGGCCAGGGAGAACGGCTGGCAGGGGAAGCCCGCCAGCAGCACGTCGTGTTGTGGAATGGTGCTGCGAATATGCTCTGCCGCCTCGGCGTCCGTCACCCCTTCGCTGTGGCTGAGCGTGACTTCACGGATATCTTCGTTAAAGGTGTGGGCGACCGGATCGCAGTACCAGTTAGCCTTGTAGGTGCGCACAGCGTGTTTATTCCACTCGCTGGTGAAAACGCACTGGCCGCCGATGGCCTCGAAGCCGTGGCGAATGCCGCCGATACCGGCAAAGAGATCGACAAAGCGGAAGGCGTAATTACCGTGGCAGGCTGGCGGACGGGGCAGCAGATCCTGCAGGAAGGCGAAAGCGCGATCGCTCAGGCGATGCCCTGCCCGGTCGCTGATAAGCAGGCGCTTGACTATCGCCGGGCTCCAGCGCCCCTCGTCCTGCGCTTTTAAAAGGTTTGCCAGGGTCCTGGCGTCATAGATTTCCAGCAACTGTCTTAACAGCGCCTGAACAGACGCCGTGGACTTCTCTGCCAGCGCCGGGCCGGCGTCCATTACTGATACATTTTCCTGCATATATTTAACCGGACAAGGGTGATCTGGAAAGATTATCACAGATTGACATCAGAGCGTGGCGCGGAAACGTTGTAACACCTGCTCGTCCACCCCCAGCGGGTCGCCTTTAAGCTCGGCGCCAAGCTTGGCCATGAACCGGATAAGAAAATCGGCGTTATGCCGGGCCAGCGCCCGTCCTTCGGCGGTTTGCATCGTCTGCGGCAGGCGCAGCAGCTTGCTCTGGAAATGGTCGAGCGCAAATGCCCGGTCATTCAGTTCGCGGTTATCGGCAAAGGGATCGTCAGCATCAAACAGCGACACCCCCAGCGCGCCGGAGACGGCAAAAACCCGCGCCAGGCCGATAGCACCCAGAGCTTCCAGCCGGTCTGCATCCTGGACGATTTTGGCCTCCAGCGACACGGGGGCGATCCCGGCGCTGAAGCTGTGCGCTTCGATAGCGTGCCGGACGGCGGCATGGGCCTCGTGCGGAAAGTCGGCAAAATGGCGGCGCAGGATCTCAACGGCGCGTTCGGCCGCCATCAGGGAGGAGCGGCTGCGCTGGGGATGGTTTTTTGGCAGGCTGACAATGTCATGAAAATAGCAGGCGGCAAGGATAACCAGCGGATCGACCGACTGCCCAATCATCAGGCGCCGGGCGGTATGCCAGACGCGGCGAAAATGTGAGATATCATGGGCGGCGTCATCGCCGGAGTGATGTTCCGCCAGCCACTGCTCAAAGCGTTGCTGCCACTGGGTAAGTTCCATAGGGGTTTCCATCCGACCAAAATCGCTACCATAGCAAGGAATGACCGCGCAGACACGCCGTGAAGGTATGCCTGCCTGGCCATGATGTCGAGCCAGTCAGACTGCCGATAATGTTATGCGCTGCCCATTTTTCTTTATTAATGGATGACGTATTAACCCTTATAAATTCCTAATTATATTGGCGAGATTAAAAACAGATTTATTCACACACGGGCTTATGCCATGCTTTAACCGTATTTGCGTTCATACTCTAATGTTTACATGCCATTTATTTTCTGGTCATTCAGCCCAATATTTATATTGGGCTTTTTTTTGTTTCTGCCCGCTGCGCTCGCGGTAATCATAACCTCCACCCATACATCGATTAAAATTCATAACTTACTGATATTATGATTAATATATCCCACATATAGATTAACAAACACACATAGAGATTACATATAAACATACCGATTGAAATATTTTGAAATAATTTAAATAATATAGTTACATTTATTTCAGAACCTGAAAATGAACTCCTGAAATAGTATTTACCTACCCCGGAGTGGGTGATGTACGTCTTCCAATAAATATATAAAGGGAATATATAATGAAAAGAAAAGTTCTGGCCGTTCTGGTACCCGTACTGTTATCTGCAGGCGCGGTAAATGCCGCAGAGATCTACAACAAAGACAACAATAAGTTTGACCTTTACGGAAAGATGGTCGGTAAACGCATCTGGACCGACACCGAGAAAAGCAACAGCAGTAACAAAGACGACTCCTATGCCCGTTTCGGCATCAAAGGTCAGACCCAAATCAACGATCAGCTGGTGGGCTACGGCCAGTTTGAATACAACATGACTGCAAGCTCCCCGGAAGGCGCGCAGGACGAAAGCTCCCGTCTCGCCTTTGCAGGCCTCAATTTTGGTGAGTACGGCTCATTTGATTATGGCCGCAACTACGGCGTAGCCTATGACGCTGGCGCATACACCGATATGCTGGTTGAATGGGGTGGCGACTCCTGGGTGGCTACCGACAACTATATGACCCAACGTACCACCGGCGTGGCAACTTATCGTAATGCCGATTTCTTTGGCCTGGTAGAAGGCCTGAACTTTGCTCTGCAGTACCAGGGTAATAATCACGATAAGAATGTACAAAAAGGCAACGGCGACGGTTACAGCACCTCTCTGAGCTATGAGTTTGACGGCTTTGGCGTCGTGGGCGTCTATGGTAATTCGGATCGTACCAACGTACAGACTAATGACGGTAAAGGTGACAAAGCTGAAGTATGGTCTCTGGCAGGTAAATATGATGCCAACGACCTGTACGCCGCGGTCATGTACGGTGAAACCCGCAACCTGAGCTGGATTGGCAACGGCGTCGGTTTTGCCAATAAAACCCAGAACGTTGAAGCCGTGATTCAGTATCAGTTTGACTTCGGCCTGCGTCCGTCTCTGGGCTATGTCTACTCTAAAGCCAAAGAGCTGAACCTGGGCAGCAAAAAAGACGATGCCGATCGCCAGAACTACATCGAGATCGGCGCCTGGTACTACTTCAATAAAAACATGAACGTTTACTCCGCCTACAAGGTTAACATGCTGGATAACGACGACGCCAAAATCACCGGCCAGTCTACCGGCGACCAGCTGGCGCTCGGTATCGTTTATCAGTTCTGATGCCTTGCATTTGCATTCGGGCCCGCTGAAAAGCGGGCTTTTTATTTTCTCCCGCCGCCGGTTTACCTTTTACATAGCTTTAACAATCGCACAGCATCGGTGATAATGCCCCTTTTGAGTGGTCTCCGGAGTTTCAATGCGCGATTTGCCCCTCGTTTTTGCCCCGCATAAGCGCCCAATGAGACTAAACACCCTGGTCACCCTGATGGTGTACAGCGTTACCGGCTGCATCCTGCTGGTGATCTTTGCCCTCTATTTTGCCCAAATCACCAAAGCGACGCGCGACGGCGTGGAAGATACCGCCCTGGCGGTGGCCCGCACGCTGGCAGACAGCCCAGCGGTTGTAGAGGGGTTAACGGAGCCGGCAGAAAGCCACCGTATCCAGCCGCTGGCGCTGGCGATCATGCAGCGTAACAACCTGCTGTTTGCTGTGGTAACTGATATGCGAGGCATTCGTTACTCCCACCCCAACCCTGCCCTGCTCGGCAAATCGTTTATCGGCGAGGATCTGCGCCCGGCGTTGCAGAATAGAGAGAACGTCGCCATCAATCACGGCGTGCTGGCTGAAGCCCTGCGCGTTTTTACCCCGGTTTACAACGCCCGCCACCAGCAGATAGGGGTGGTGGCGGTCGGCATTTCGCTGGAAAAGGTGGAGCAGCAAATCAGCCGCAACCGCTGGGACGCTATCTGGCTGGTGCTGTTTAGCGCCCTGATGGGCGCCATTGGCGCATGGGCGCTGGCGCGCATGTTGAAGCGCGTCCTCTTTGGCCTTGAGCCGTACGAGATCTCCGCCCTGTTTGAGCAGCGCCAGGCGATGCTGCAATCCCTGCGCGAGGGGGTCATCGCCGTGGATGCTCAGGGGGAAATGACGATGGTAAACCATGCCGCCCGGCAAATACTGGGCGAGGATTTACACCATACGCCGCTGCTGGCGAGGCTGCGCGAGGTATCGCACAGCGG
>DKMV01000003.1:2424-2617 GCA_002469605.1 Leclercia sp. UBA7405 | reverse complement strand
TGCGGTTAACAAACTGAACGTGGGTGGTGACGAAGCAGAAGTTTGGGCTGCTGGCCTGAAATACGATGCCAACAACCTGTACCTGGCAACGACCTATTCTGAAACCCGCAACATGACCAACTTCGGTGATGGTTACATTGCTAACAAAACTCAGAACTTTGAAGCAGTTGCACAGTACCAGTTCGACTTCGGC
>DKMV01000003.1:0-2239 GCA_002469605.1 Leclercia sp. UBA7405 | reverse complement strand
TCCGTCCATCGCTTACCTGAAATCCAAAGGTAAAGACATCGGTTCTTACGGCGACCAGGATCTGGTTGAGTACATCGAAGTGGGCACCAGCTACTACTTCAACAAAAACATGTCTACCTATGTTGATTACAAAATCAACCTGATCGACGACAGCGCCTTCACTCAGGCTGCTGGCGTGGCTACCGACAACATCGTTGCTGTTGGTCTGACCTATCAGTTCTAAGATGTGATGTGTTGAATAAGCCAGCCCTCGCGGCTGGCTTTTTTTATGGTGATAAAGGAGTACGCCATGCAAACTTTTAGTGGACGCTGTTTATGTGGCCTTAGCTATTTCAGCGTGAGGGTTAAAAATCTCGACGTTTATGCCTGTCACTGCACCCTGTGCCAGAAGTGGTCCGGTGGGATTGCCATGTATATCGAAACCGATGGCGAGCCCCGGATTGAGCCGGGTTCCGTCACCCCCGCCCATTTCAGCTCTTCACCGCGCGGTGAACGCTGCTTTTGCCCCGGCTGCGGCTGTCCGCTGTGGTTCGCCCTCACCCCCGCTGGCCGCTATTTTGTCCCCTGGACGCAGTTAGAGCTGGGCGAAGACGAGCGCCGCCGCCTGGTGCTGGCCGCCGAAATCTATACCGAAACGCAGCCCGCCTTCTGGCGTCTGACCGGACAATACGCCCGCTTTAGCGGCACCGAGATTGAAGCGCTGGATAATTACTGCTCGCTTACGGGCTGACCGCATCGCCCTGTGCGGCGCGACGCAGCCAGGCCTGCAGCAGTTTTCCGTCCTGGGTCATATCGGAATCCTGGCGCACGCACAGATAGTAATCGCGCCCGTCATCGACCGGCGCGTCAAAGATTTTTATCAGCTCACCGCTCTCCAGATAAGGCGCGATTAGCGGCTCGCGCATCAGGGCGCATCCCAGCCCGGCCTGCACGCCGGCGAGCGTCAGCAAACCATCCTCAAACATCGGCCCGCTGCGGCGCACCGGGCGCTTCACCCCCTGCTGGGTAAACCACATTTGCCAGGTTGTTCGCTCTTCATCGTGAATTAACGGTATTTGCAGCAGCTGTTCGGGGGTATCGATATGACCATGCAGACGCAAAAAGGCGCGGCTGCAGACCGGCACCATCTTGCCGGAGATCAACTTCTCACTCTGGTAACCTGCCCACTGCCCGTTGCCGAAGCGGATCGACATATCCGAGGCGTCGCTGAGATAGTTGCGGTGGTTGGCGTACACCACGTTGATCTCGGTCTGCGGATTGGCGCGCATAAAGGCCGGCAGGCGGGGAATAAACCAGCCCATGCCGAATAGCGGGATCAGGCTGATGGTCACCTGCCGGGTTTGCGCCTGCTCCACCAGGTGCTCCGTTGCCTGGCGCAGCACGTTAAAGGCCGCGCGTATCGAACGGTAATAGTCGCGCCCCTGCTGGCTCAGGACCAGCTTACGCCCCTGACGTTCCGTAAGGGGGATTTGCAGATAACCCTCCAGCACCTTTAGCTGATGGCTAACGGCAGAGGGAGAGATTTGCAACTCCTGCGCCGCCAGGGTCACGCTGCCCAGACGGGCAATGGCTTCAAAGGCGCGCACCGCCCGCAGAGGGGGATCGTTGGCCAGCTGGCTGTCGGCGTAGGCCACCGTAGAAATTGATTGTTCTGTTTTATTCATATGTTGATTTCTTTGCAGGGTTACACGCATTCCATCCTTTCTACATTCTTATTAAAATCATTAAGATAAATCAATCTCAAAATATCATAAGAAATAATATTTGCTTATTTTACAATTTAATTCAGTTATTAGATGTTAGCCGCTGAAAGAGCAATTTGTCGGGTAACAACGTTGGATACACTCATACAACAACTGATCAATGGGGTAATGCTGGGTAGCATCTACGCCCTGATCGCGCTGGGCTATACCATGGTGTATGGCATTTTGCGCATTATTAACTTTGCCCACGGCGATATTTTGATGGTTGGCGCCCTCACTACGCTTTCCGTCATCAACGCCCTGAACGATCGCTTTCCGCATATGCCGCTGCTGTTGCAGCTCGGCGTCGCGCTGGCCGTGGCGATGGCGGTCTGCGCCCTGCTGGCAATGGCGGTTGAGCGTTTTGCCTACCGCCGCCTGCGCAACGCGCCGCGCCTCGCACCGCTGATCTCCGGGATTGGCGTCTCCGTGCTGTTGCAGACGGTGGCAATGATTATCTGGACCCGCAACCCGCTGATGTTCCCGCAGATCCTGCC
>DKMV01000396.1 GCA_002469605.1 Leclercia sp. UBA7405 | reverse complement strand
CTGATCATCGCCATCGCCGTCTGGTTTGGCATGTCGCGCTGGGTTATCGCCCCGCTGCGGGCCCTGATCGCCCACATTAACCGGCTGGCAGCGGGGGATCTCTCCGTCCCGCCGCCTCCGGTTACGCGGTTTAACCGTGAGATAGGCCAGCTTGATGACAGCATTCAAACGCTGCAAAGCGGCCTGTACCAGCTTATCCGGCAGGTGAACGACGCTACCACCGCCATGGTGCAGAACATCGGCTCGCTGGCCGAGGGTAACCAGCAGCTTTATCACCAGTCGGCGCGCCAGGCGCAGGAGCTGAAGGTGGTCACGGCCCATATCGCCGCGCTGGAAACCCACGTAGAGGGCAACACCGTCTATGCGAAGCTTGCCAGCTCCCGGGCGGACGAAGCGCGGCAGGTGGCGGCGGGCGGTGACCGGATGATGGCGACGGTGAATGCCTCTATGGCCGCCATTGTAGAGCGCTCGTCGGAGATGCGCGGCATCGTGGCAATGATCGACAACGTGGCTTTCCAGACCAATATTCTGGCCCTTAACGCGGCTATTGAAGCGGCCCACGCCGGTAACCAGGGGCGCGGCTTTGCGGTGGTGGCCCGGGAGGTTGGGCTGCTGGCGCGCAAAAGCAGCCACTCCACCAAAAATATCCAGGAGCTGATCAACCACTCCCTGCAGGGGATCGATGACGGCTCAAAAGCGGTCAGCCGGCTGGAGGAGAACCTGCAGCAGGTGATGAGCCTGGTAGGCAATCTCTGCGGTTTGCTGAATGAGATCTCGGCGGCCACCCTCAGCCAGGGCGACAGTATTCATCAGATGACGCGCCAGCTGCAGGGGCTCAACAGCGTGGCCCGCCAGACCGATACGCTGGTGAACACCGCCTCCGAGGCCTCACAGCGGCTGCATGACGAATCGGGGCTATTAATTCGGGCGGTATCGCGTTTTCGACTTCCTGCCTGACGCACTCATTCACCTCTGATATACTCCGAGCCCGAAATTTTGACCGGTGGGCAAGGAGCAGGGTGTGGCTGCGGTTATTGACAATCAGATGCTGGAAGCGATTCTGGCCCAGGTGCGGCCATTGCTGGGGCAGGGGAAGGTCGCGGATTACATCCCGGCGCTGGCCTCCGTCGACGGTAATAAGCTCGGGATCGCCATCTGTACGGTGGACGGCCAGCGGTTTCAGGCGGGGGACGCCAGCGAGCGTTTCTCGATCCAGTCCATCTCCAAGGTGCTGAGCCTGGTTGCCGCCATGCGTCAGTACGAGGGCGAAGAGATCTGGCAGCGGGTGGGTAAAGATCCCTCCGGACAGCCGTTTAACTCCCTGCTTCAGCTCGAGCTTGAACAGGGCAAACCGCGTAACCCTTTTATTAACGCCGGGGCGCTGGTGGTATGCGACATGCTGCAAAGCCGCCTGAGCGCCCCCCGTCAACGCATGCTGGAGATTGTCCGCGAGCTGAGCGGCGTGCCGGATATCGCCTTTGATTCCGCGGTCGCCCGCTCGGAGTTTGAGCACGCGGCGCGCAACGCCGCCATCGCCTGGCTGATGAAATCCTTCGGCAATTTCCACAACGATGTTACCACCGTCCTGCAAAACTATTTCCACTACTGCGCCCTGAAAATGAGCTGCGTGGAGCTGGCCCAGACCTTTCTGTTTCTGGCCTGCCAGGGTGAGGCCCCGCATCTGGCGCAGCCGGTGGTATCGCCGCTGCAGGCCCGGCAGATCAACGCCCTGATGGCTACCAGCGGCATGTATCAGAACGCCGGAGAATTTGCCTGGCGCGTGGGCCTGCCCGCCAAGTCCGGCGTCGGCGGCGGGGTAGTGGCAGTGGTACCGCATGAAATGGCGATTGCCGTCTGGAGCCCGGAGCTGGATGAGGCCGGGAATTCACTGGCTGGGGTGGCGGCGCTGGAGCGCCTGACCCGGCAACTGGGCCGGTCCGTATATTAATGTCCGATTTAACACCTCTCTTTAACCGGCTGGCACGCTCGCCATTCCGCGCCCGTTTTCGCCTGGGGGCTAAAGAGCGCCAGTACTGCTGGGATAAGGGCGCTGAAGTTATCGACCAGCATGCGGCCGACTTTGTCGCCCGTCGTCTGGCGCCTGCTTTTCCAACTAACGATGGCAAACAGACGCCGATGCGCGGGCATCCGGTGTTTATCGCCCAGCATGCCACGGCGACCTGCTGCCGGGGATGCCTGGCGAAATGGCACGGGATCCCGGCGGGCTTCGACCTGTCGGAAGCCCAACAGCACTATATTGTACGGGTGATCCACTTCTGGCTGGTTCAGCAGATGAACTCACAAAGTTGAGAGGTGTAGGAGTGTTAAGTCTGTGTTATATATTCATGCTAAGCTTTTAACACATTCCGACGGCCGCTACGTCACTGTCGCCGACAGTGATATGGATAGATATTGAATGTTAGCCATTCTTGCCAGCAGATTTACCCTCTTTGACCAGCACAATCCGATACGTAACGCGGTAGGGATCTTTTTACTCACCTCGTTTTTCTATTTTATTGGCGCTGAACTACGTCTGATTGAGGCGCTGTCGCTCTTCTGGCCGCTGAACGGGGTGATGGCGGGGGTATTTGCCCGCTATGTCTTCCTGAACCGTCCGCACTATTACGCTATCTCCTATGTGGCGATGCTGCTTTATGACGCCATGACCACCAACTGGGGTATCTCCTCGCTGGTGATTAACCTCTCCAATATGGCGTTTATCGTCACCCTGGCGCTGCTGGTGATCCGCGATAAACGGCTGCATAAAGGCACGCCGGATCCCGTTAATGCCCTGCGCCTGTTTGGCTACTGCATTGTGGCGGCCGGGCTCTGCGCGCTGGTGGGGGCGGTGGGGGCCGTTGGCGTTACCAGCCTGGCGTTCTGGCCTTCGCTGGCCGACTGGTTTAGCGAGCAGTTCTCCACCGGGGTGCTGATCGTGCCCTGCCTGCTCACCATCCGCTGGCCGGATCTGGCCCGACGGATCCGCCTGGAACACCTGACGCCGGTGGCGGCGCTTATCGTGTCGGTCCTCGCCTCGGTGGCGATCGGCGGGGCGGGGAGCCTGGCGTTTCCGCTCCCGGCACTTATCTGGTGTGCGGTTCGCTACTCGCTGCCGGCTACCTGCCTGCTCACCTTTGTGACCGGTGCGGTAGAGATCACCCTGGTGGCAAACTCCATTATCGATATCGCCGTGGGTACCCCTTTTACCACGCCGATGATGTTCTCTGCTCGCCTTGGGATCGCCACCATGGCCATCTGCCCGATTATGGTGTCGGTGAGCATGGCGGCAATCAACTCCCTTGTTCACCAGGTCTCCCTGCGGGCGGACTACGACTTTCTGACCCGCGTCTACTCTCGTTCCGGGCTGTATGAGGCCCTGAAGCAGGAGGAGACGCACCGCCATCCGCGTTTTTTAACCGTTATGCTGCTGGATATCGATTACTTCAAAAGCATCAATGACAATTATGGCCACGAGTGCGGCGACAAGGTGCTGACCGAATTTGCACAACAGGTGCAGGCCGCCGTCGGCGAAGAGGGGCTGGTGGCGCGCATGGGCGGAGAAGAGTTTGCGGTGGTGATTAATACCGGCGATGCCCGCCAGGGCTATGCGCTGGCTGAGCGGATCCGCACCACCGTCGAGCAGCACCCCTTTATCTGGCGCGGGCAGACTCTCTTTTTAACGGTCAGTATCGGACTGGGCTGCGGCAAATCGGAGGCCTGGCAGCTTACTGAAGTCTTTAACCGCCTGCTGACCGAAGCGGATGATTATCTCTATCGTTCGAAAAAAGGGGGGCGAAATCGCACCAGCGGCCTGGTGAGAGAGCGGGATGCCACGGCGGAAAAACCTGCTCCCAGCGAGCAGTTATAACATATAATGCCAGTCTTTATGCGTCCGTCGCCCCGGTATTTAGCTGTTAAATATCTTGCTACCCATTTTTAACATCAATAATATGCGGGGGTAAATATATCGGAAAAAACGTGTAATGAACGGAACTGGCAAACTGAGTAAAAAATCCCGCTTACCCGGCAGTCGGTTCGTCAAACGTATGTACCTGATGCGGATCCTTGGCACCTTTCTCTGCTTTCTTCCTATAACCTCTGTCCTGCTTGAACAGCAACGATCCCCGTGGCTGATAGGTCTCCTGGCGCTGAATGCTTTCGTCTGGCCGACCTGTGCCTGGCTGCGCGCCCGCCGTTCCGCCACGCCGCTGAGTACCGAACACCAGAACCTGGTACTGGACGCGGGTGCGGGCGGCTTCTGGATCGCCATGATGGCGGCCAACCCGCTGCCCTCGGTGACCATCGCCACCATTCTGCTGGCAGACCGCCTCTCCGCCGGGGGCGTTACGCTGATGAAAAAAGCGCTGGCCGTGATGACAGGGGTGTTTTTTGCCACCTGGCTTACCCAGGGAATGGCGCTGGTGCCGCTGGTCTCTCAGCGCACCATGTACGCTACGCTGCCGCTGATTGCCGTCTACTCTCTGGCACTAAGCATTTTGACCGACAGCATTGCCGTGCGTCTGCGCTTTAAATCCCGGGAGCTGGAGCGCATTGCCATGATGGATCCGCTGCTGGATATCGCTAACCGACGTCTGCTGGAAAAACGCATTGATAACGAACTGCATAAATTGCGGCAGATCTGCAGCGAATCGGTGCTAATGTTTATTGATATTGATGACTTTAAAGAGGTTAACGATCGCTTTGGCCATAACGTGGGGGACAGGCTACTTGTGACAATGTCACAAATTTTGCATCTCGCCACCCGTCAGAGTGATACCCCGGCGCGCCTCGGCGGCGATGAGTTTGTGATCCTGCTGCCCGATACTACGCTGGAAGAGGCGCGCATCGTTGCGACACGTATTATGGAGGCGGCTGCCGTCATTGATGACGTCAACGCAGAACCGGTGTTTTGTACCCTGAGTATTGGTATGGCCAGCGCAACTCGGGAGATGCAGGATGTCACCGACTGGTTGCAGGCAGCAGACACGGCGCTCTATCAGGCGAAACGAGGCGGCAAAAACCGTATTTTTGCCCATTGACCCTTCGCTTGATGCGCTAAGCTTTTAAAAAGGTTGCCGTCCGGAGTCCCTAATGAAATCACCCTCTTTACCCGCTAACGAAGCGGAACGTCTGGCATCGTTACATGAATCAGGCCTGCTTGAGGCCGATCTCCGCCCAACCTGCGATCGCCTGACCCGCCTGGCGAAACGCCTGTTTAACGTGCCGGTGGCGATGGTTAATCTCATTGCCGAACATATCGTGGTGGTGAAATCCGCCGACGGCACTGCGGCCGTCAACCAGCCGCGCAATATCTCGTTTTGCGGCCACACTCTTCTTAATGCGGCGCCGCTGGTGGTAAACGATACCGCCAGCGACGAACGCTTCGAAGATAACCCTTTGGTCACCGACGATCCGCCGGTGCGCTTTTATGCCGGTTATCCCCTGCGGCTACGGGATGGCTCCATCGTGGGCACCCTGTGCCTGATGGACGATCAGCCAAGGGCGTTTACCGAACAGGATCTGGTTAGCCTGGGCGATCTGGCGACCCTGGCAGAGACGGCCTTTGCCGCCGTGGCGGGAGCAATATCCGACGACCTCACCGGGCTGTATAACCGCCGCGGCTTTCACCATCTGGCCACCTACGGCATCAGCGCCGCCCGCCGCCGTGCAGAGCCGCTGACGCTGGCCTGGCTTGACCTGGATCGCTTCCGGCAAATCAACGAGCGCTTCGGCCATGCGGACGGGGATGCGGCGCTGACGGCGATGGCTGGCCTGCTGAAATCCACCTTCCGCGAAGCGGACGTGTTGGCCCGCTACGGCGCCGATGAATTTGCCATCCTCTTTCCCAATAGCGACGAAAAAGGGGCGTGGATTGCGATGCAGTTTCTTACCGAACAGGCGGCGGTGTGGAATGAACACTCCAGCTACCCCTGGGCGCTCTCCTTTTCCTGGGGAGTGAGCGAGTTCGATCACCAGCGGGACGACCTGCAAAGCTGGCTGCGAACCGCCGATGAGAAGATGTACTCCATTAAGCAGCAGCGCGGTACCGGCCGGCCGTCATAAGTAAATCCTCTTGTGTTAATAAAAAGTTAATAGCAAAGTGATGTGGTTGATTCCGCAGAGAAAAATGACCACATCACTGCATATCACCACCCTCAATCGCGACGCGATCCTCACCCATATCGATGCCCTGGCCGACATCCTGCACAACTGTGTGACCGGTGGGGCCTCCGTGAGTTTTATGTTGCCCTACAGCCCTGAACGGGCGCGGGATTTCTGGCGCGGCGTGGCGGAAAGCGTCGCCCGCAACGAGCGCATTGTGCTGGCGGCCGCCGGCCCGGACGGGGAGCTGATTGGCACCGTCCAGCTCATCATCGATCAGCCCGAAAACCAGCCCCACCGGGCAGACGTGGCCAAACTGTTGGTCCATGAAAAGGCCCGCCGTTTCGGCGCTGGTCGCCAGCTAATGGCGGCGCTGGAGGAGGCCGCCCGTGCACGGCAAAAAACGGTGCTGGTACTGGATACCGCCACCGGCAGCGGCGCCGAGACTTTTTACGTCCGTACCGGCTGGCAAAAAGTGGGGGAGATACCGCGCTATGCCCTGATGCCGGACGGCGAACTGACCGCCACCTCGGTGTTCTACAAATTTTTGTAGGTCTTAGCAAAAGTGCTACAAGCTTTGATCAAAACAGGGGTTCGTGGTCGTAAAGTTTGATAAGTTATTACACCAATCTTATCAGGCTGTATGACTACTCATAAAAGGATCCCTATTGTGAACACACTCAACCGTCGTGATTTCCCCGGTGCTCTCTACCCAGAACGAATCATTCAGTTTGGTGAAGGTAACTTCCTGCGCGCGTTTATCGACTGGCAGATTGACCAGCTTAACGAACACACCGATCTTAACGCCGGTATTGCTATTGTGCGTCCGATCAAGAGCGATTTTCCGCCTTCGCTCAGCACCCAGGACGGGCTCTATACCACCATTATCCGCGGCCTGAACGAGCAGGGCGA
>DKMV01000292.1:12017-12327 GCA_002469605.1 Leclercia sp. UBA7405 | reverse complement strand
GCGCTCAGCTCGCGGTTTTTCAGTAAGGTCTTCATGATTGTCCTCCAAAGGCCAGCGCCATCATGCGATCGAGGCTGACGGCGTGACGCGGCAGCTCACCGCTCAGCATGCCCTGGTGCATCACCAGCACGCGGTCGGCGAGGCCGGGGAATTCGTCGAGATCGCTTGAGATCATCAACACCGCCACGTTCTGCGCCGCCACGCTTTTAATCAGCTGATAGATATCAGCCCGGGCGGAGACGTCCACGCCGCGCGTTGGCTCATCGACAATCAGCAGCAGCGGATTGGCCTCCAGGCAGCGCGCCAGCAG
>DKMV01000292.1:11450-11807 GCA_002469605.1 Leclercia sp. UBA7405 | reverse complement strand
CTTCTGCTGGTTGCCGCCGGAAAGCGTGCGCACGCGCTGATCCGGATGGTTCAGCTTGATCCCCAGCGCCCGGTGATAGCGCTCCACCACCGCCGCCTCGCGCTGGCGCTGCTGCCAGAGGGAGGGCTCGTTCAGCGCCACCGTGTTCCAGCGCACCGGGGCGTCAAGGAACAGGCCGGATACCTGCCGGTCCTCCGGCAGGTAGACCAGCCCCTTTTCAAGGCGCGAGCGCACGGGATCGCCGCCGATCTCCTGATTCTCCAGCCAGACCCGCCCACCGCGGGCGGGGCGCAGGCCGTAAAGGGTTTCGGCGAACTCGGTGCGCCCGGATCCCACCAGCCCCGCCAGGCCGACGAT
>DKMV01000292.1:0-11258 GCA_002469605.1 Leclercia sp. UBA7405 | reverse complement strand
CGCCAGGCCGACGATCTCGCCGGCGTAGATCTCAAGGCTGAGATCGATAAAGCCTTCGCCGGTAAGATCTTCCACCCGCAACACCGGAAAGTCCTGCGCCTGGGTGCGGCGGTTGCCCGGCAGCGCCAGCCACAGCTTTTGCGTATCACTTAAGCTGCGGTCCCGGCTGACCGGGGTCATGGCGGCAATCAGCGCGTGATCATCGAAGCGGGCGGTTTCACCGCTCAGCACTACCGCCCCGTCGCGCATCACCGAAACGTGGCTGGCAAGCGCGCGGATCTCCGGGAGCTTATGGGAGATAAAGACAATGCCGACCCCCAGATCCTGCAGGGCGCGGATCTGACGGAACAGGCGCTCGGTTTCGCCGGGGGTGAGCGAGGCCGTGGGCTCGTCGAGGATCAGGAACGTCGCCTCGCGCATCAGCCCGCGCAGGATCTCCACCATCTGCTGATCCGCCACTTCAAGAGTACTGGCTGCGGCGTCGAGATTGAGCTGGCACTGGAGCTGGCGGAGCTTGTCGGCAAGGCGGTTATCCAGGTCTTTACCGCGAGGCAGGCGAAAAAGAATGTTCTCCCGCACCGTGAGGTTGGGAAACAGCATCGGCTCCTGGGGCACCAGATAGATGCCCAGCTGGTGCGCCTGCCCGGGCTTAAGGCGCGCAAAGGCGCGGCCGGCGACGGAAAGTTCACCCGTGTCGGGGGTTTCGACCCCGGCGATGATCTTCATCAGGGTGGATTTTCCCGCGCCGTTCCCGCCCATCAGGGCGTGTACCTGACCGGGAAGCAGCGTGAAATCAATCCCCTTCAATACCGGAACGCCCGAGAACTGCTTATGGATGCCGCGCGCCTCTATAAGTGGTGTCATTTTCGCTCCGCTATTGAACAAATGATTTTTGAATTTAATAATGTTCAAAAGCGTAGACGGTGAACTATATTTACAACCGTGCAGGGATCACAGTTTTATCGATTCAGATCCTGATAAACCAAAAACCATTTAAAAGATCCGTTTTGCCGGATGGCTCACATTTAAACTACCGGGCATCACGAACATATGATCTAAATTTTTATAAGAGTTCAAATATGAGCGATAAACGCACTGTCGAAGAGAGTCGATTTGCCGGGCTGGCGCTAACCGAGGAAGAGCTGGTGGCCCGGGTGGCCTGGTGCTATTACCACGACGGCCTGACGCAGAACGATATTGGCGAGCGGCTCGGCCTGCCGCGCCTGAAGATCTCCCGCCTGCTGGAGAAAGGACGGCAGTCCGGGGTGATTCGGGTGCAGATTAACTCCCGCTACGAGGGGTGTCTGGCGCTGGAGACCGAGCTGCAACGCCGTTTTGGCCTCAAGCTGGCCCGCGTGCTGCCCGCCCTCAATACCCCACCGATGAGCGTGCGGCTGGGGATCGGCGCCGCCCAGTCGTTAATGGGCGTGCTGGAGCCCGGCCAGCTGCTGGCGGTGGGGTTTGGCGAAACCACCATGAGCTGTATTCAGCACTTAAGCGGCTTTATTAGCTCTCAGCAGGTGCGGCTGGTGACCCTCTCCGGCGGCGTCGGGCCCTATATGACCGGCATCGGCCAGCTGGATGCGGCCTGCAGCGTGAGCATGATCCCTGCCCCGCTGCGGGTCTCCAGCGCCTCCGTTGCCGGGATCTTAAAACGCGAAGCCAGCGTGCGGGACGTGATCCTCGCCGCTACCGCCGCCGACGCCGCGGTAGTGGGCATCGGATCGGTGAACCAGCGCCGGGATGCCACCATTTTGCGCTCCGGCTATATCAGCGAAGGGGAGCAGCTGATGTTTGCCCGCAAGGGGGCTGTCGGGGATATCCTCGGCTACTTCCTCAATGCCGACGGGGAACGCGTAGAGGATCTGGAGATCCATCAGGAATTACTGGGGGTGACGCTCGACGAACTGGCGCAGTTGCCCACCATCGTCGGCGTGGCCGGCGGTGAAGAGAAAGCCGATGCGATTTACGCCGCACTGAAAGGTCGCCGTATCAATGGCCTGGTGACGGAAGAGATGACAGCCCGCGCGGTGCTGGCCCTGGCATAATCAGGGGTCGCCCGTGCCCATCACGAGGCGAATTCATGAGTTACCTTTTAGCGTTAGATGCAGGGACGGGCAGCGTTCGCGCCGTTATCTTCGATTTACAGGGCAACCAGATAGCGGTCGGCCAGGCCGAGTGGAAGCACCTGAGCGTGGAGAACGTGCCGGGGTCGATGGAGTTCGATCTTGAAACCAACTGGCGGCTGGCCTGCCAGTGCATCCACCAGGCGCTGGCGAGCGCCCGGCTGGGGGCGGCAGATATCCAGTCCGTCGCCTGCTGTTCGATGCGCGAAGGCATTGTGCTCTATGACCGCAACGGCGAGGCCATCTGGGCCTGCGCCAATGTCGACGCTCGTGCCAGCCGCGAAGTGGCGGAGCTCAAAGAGATCCACGAGGATCGTTTTGAATCGGAAGTCTATGAAGTCTCCGGCCAGACGCTGGCCCTGAGCGCCATGCCGCGCCTGCTCTGGCTGGCGCACCATCGCCCGGATATCTACCGTAAGGCCGCCACCGTTACTATGATCAGCGACTGGCTGGCGGCGAAGCTCTCCGGCGAGCTGGCGGTGGACCCTTCCAACGCCGGTACTACCGGCATGCTGGATCTCTTCTCCCGCGACTGGCGTCCGGCGCTGCTGGATATGGCCGGGCTGCGGGCCGATATGCTCTCGCCCGTGAAAGAGACCGGCACCGTTCTGGGCGCCGTTACCCGAGAGGCCGCGCAGCAGAGCGGCCTGCGCGAGGGCACGCCGGTGGTGATGGGCGGCGGCGACGTGCAGCTCGGCTGCCTGGGGCTGGGGGTCGTGCGCGCCGGGCAGACGGCGGTGCTGGGCGGCACCTTCTGGCAGCAGGTGGTTAACCTGCCCGAGGTGCGTACCGACCCGGAGATGAACATCCGCGTTAATCCGCACGTTATCCCCGGCATGGCCCAGGCCGAGTCGATCAGCTTCTTTACCGGGCTCACCATGCGCTGGTTCCGCGACGCCTTCTGCGCCGAAGAGAAGCTGATTGCCGAACGGATGGGCATGGATACCTATTCGCTGCTGGAGGAGATGGCGAGCCGGGTGCCGGCGGGTTCCCACGGCGTAATGCCGATTTTTTCTGACGCCATGCATTTTAAGCAGTGGTATCACGCGGCGCCCTCTTTTATTAACCTCTCCATCGACCCGGAAAAGTGCAATAAAGCCACCCTGTTCCGCGCCCTGGAGGAGAACGCCGCTATCGTCTCGGCCTGTAACCTGGCGCAGATTTCCCGCTTCTCCGGCGTGACCTTCGAAAGCCTGGTGTTTGCCGGCGGCGGTGCCAAAGGGGCGCTCTGGAGCCAGATTTTAAGCGACGTGACCGGCCTGCCGGTGCGGGTGCCGGAGGTGAAAGAGGCCACGGCGCTGGGCTGCGCCATTGCGGCGGGGGCCGGCGCGGGGCTCTATGCGGATATGGCCGCCACCGGCGAGAAGCTGGTGAAGTGGAGCCGGGAGTTTACGCCAAACCCGGAACATCGGGAGTTGTACGACGGCATGATGCAGAAGTGGCAGGCGGTCTACGCCGACCAGCTTGGGCTGGTGGACAGCGGGCTGACCACCTCCATGTGGCAGGCACCGGGGCTGGTGCGTTCCCCCTCACCCCGGCCCTCTCCCCAAAGGGGCGAGGGGGAAAACCAGATCGAGCCAATTCTATAAGACCGCACCAACCAGTCCCCTCTCCCCTTTGGGGAGAGGGTTAGGGTGAGGGGCGAAGTTCTTTGAGTCCCATCACAATCATTCGATCCCGCTTTTACCTTTCCTCCGCCGCTGGCTAAATTAGTAACTCATCCGACCACATAACAATAATTTTACAATGGAAGAGAGTATGAGCCGCTACCCGTCGTTATTCGCCCCCCTCGATCTGGGGTTTACCGTGCTCAAAAACCGCGTGTTGATGGGCTCTATGCATACGGGGCTTGAAGAGCATCCGGACGGGCCCGAGCGCCTGGCGGCCTTTTACGCCGAGCGCGCGCGCCACGGCGTGGCGCTGATTGTTACCGGCGGGGTAGCCCCCTCCCCCTCCGGCGTGACGATGGCGGGCGGCGCGGTGCTCAACGATGCGGCACAGCTGCCGCACCACCGCATTGTGACCGACGCGGTGCACAAAGAGGGGGGCAAAATTGCCCTGCAGATCCTGCATACTGGTCGTTATAGCTATCAGCCGAATCTGGTGGCGCCGTCTGCCATTCAGGCGCCGATTAACCGCTTCACGCCCCATGCCCTCACCCACGACGAGATCCTGGCGCTGATTGACGACTTCGCCCGCTGCGCCGCCCTGGCTCGCGAGGCAGGATACGACGGCGTGGAGGTGATGGGCTCCGAAGGCTATCTGATTAACGAGTTTCTTGCCGCCCGTACCAACCAGCGGGAGGACGAATGGGGCGGCGATTACCCTCGCCGGATGCGCTTTGCCGTTGAGGTGGTGCGCGCCGTGCGCCAGCGCGTGGGGACCGATTTTATTATTGTTTACCGCCTATCGATGCTCGATCTGGTGGAGGGCGGCGGCAGTTTTGAAGAGACGGTGGAACTGGCGCAGGCAATAGAGGCGGCGGGCGCCACCATCATTAATACCGGCATCGGCTGGCACGAGGCGCGTATTCCCACCATCGCCACCCCGGTGCCGCGCGCGGCCTTCAGCTGGGTGACGCGCAGGCTGAAAGGCAAGGTGTCGCTCCCGCTGGTGACCACCAACCGCATTAACGACCCTAAGGTGGCGGACGATCTGCTGGCCAACGGCGATGCCGATATGGTCTCGATGGCGCGTCCGTTCCTCGCCGATGCAGAGCTGCTCTCTAAGGCCGAAAGCGGCCGGGCGGATGAGATCAACACCTGCATCGGCTGTAATCAGGCCTGTCTGGATCAGATCTTCGCTGGCAAAGTGACCTCCTGCCTGGTGAATCCCCGCGCCTGCCACGAAACCAAAATGCCCGTGGTGCCGGCCAGCACGCAGAAAAAGCTGGCGGTAGTCGGTGCAGGCCCGGCCGGGCTGGCCTTTGCGGTAAACGCTGCCGCCCGCGGCCATGCGGTCACGCTCTTTGACGCCCTCGCGGAGATTGGCGGGCAGTTTAATATCGCCAAACAGATCCCCGGTAAAGAGGAGTTTTACGAGACGCTGCGCTATTACCGGCGGATGATCGCCCTGACGGGTGTCGATCTGCGCCTTAACCAGTGGGTGACGGCAGAAGATCTTCAGCCCTTCGACGAGGTGATCCTCGCCAGCGGGATCGTGCCGCGCACGCCCGCCATTGAGGGTATCGATCATCCGAAGGTGCTGAGCTATCTCGAGGTGCTACGCGACAAGGCGCCGGTGGGCAATCGCGTGGCCATTATCGGCTGCGGTGGGATCGGCTTTGATACCGCCATGTACTTAAGCCAGCCGGGTGAAGCCACCAGCCAGAATATCGCTGAATTTTGCGTGGAATGGGGGATCGACACCAGCCTGAACCAGTCCGGTGGCCTGCGACCGGAAGGGCCACAGCTGCCGAAAAGCCCGCGTCAGATCGTGATGCTCCAGCGTAAGGCCGGGAAACCGGGTGAAGGGCTGGGCAAAACTACCGGCTGGATCCACCGCGCCACTCTGCTGTCGCGCGGAGTGAAGATGATCCCGGCGGTCAGCTATCAGAAGGTAGACGATGAGGGGCTGCACCTGCTGATCGGCGGCGAACCGCAGCTGCTGGAAGTCGATCATGTGATTTTATGCGCGGGCCAGGAGCCGAAGCGCGATCTGGCAGAACCGCTGCGCGCCGCCGGTAAAACGGTGCATCTGATTGGCGGATGCGATGTGGCGATGGAGCTGGATGCGCGGCGGGCCATCGCCCAGGGTACCCGGCTGGCGCTGGCTATTTAGCGGCAGAAGGCAAAAACAAAACGGCAACTTGAGTTGCCGTTTTAGTGTTTTCTCCCTCTCCCTGTGGGAGAGGGCCGGGGTGAGGGCATCAGACCGCACCTGTTTAAAACTTACCGCCGACGCCCGGTCTTAACCGCCTTCAGCACCACGAATTTGTTATTCGTCGCCACCGTGGCGCAGTTGCCAAAGATCTTCTTCAGCTTATGGAAGTAGTCCAGGTGGCGGTTGGCCACAATGTACAGCTCGCCGTTGATTTTCAGGCAGCGGCGGGCGTGATGGAACATCTCCCAGGCAACGTTATCCGTCAGGGCATGCTTCTGGTGGAACGGCGGGTTGCACAGCACCGCGTTAAAGCGGAACGGCTCCACGCCCGACAGCGCGTTATTGATCATAAACTCGCAGCGATCCAGCGCCTCTGGCATGTTGGTCTCAACGTTCAGGCGGCTCGAGGCCACGGCCATCGGCGACTCGTCGGTAAAGACCACGTGGGCCTGCGGGTTCTTTTCCAGCAGCGTCAGGCCAATCACCCCGTTACCGCAGCCGAGATCGACAATCTCCCCTTCCAGATTTTCCGGCAGGTTCTCAATAAAGAAGCGCGCGCCGATATCCAGCCCGGTGCGGGAGAAGACGTTGGCGTGGTTGTGGATAGTCCAGTCGGTGCCTTCCAGCTTCCAGCTCAGGGTCTCCGGCGCGTCGGCCAGCTCCGGGGCGCTGAAGGTACAGTTGATTAAGCGGGCCTTCTTCCACGCCAGCGTGGTGGTGGTCGGGCCGAGCACTTTCTCGAACAGCTCAAGCGTAGAGGTGTGAATATCGCGCGCTTTTGCACCAGCAATAATGCGGGTTTCAGGCGTGACCACCTTGCGCAGCGCGCGCAGCTGCTGTTCCAGCAGCGCCATGGTTTTTGGCACTTTGATCAGCACCACGCCCGGCGCCTGCGGATAGTCCGCGGTGCTGTCGAGAAACTTCACGCTGCCCTCGTCGAGATCGTTGTGGCGCAGGTTTTCACGGGTCGCCAGCTCGCTGATGTAGGAGTCGCCGATGCTGTACGGGTTGTGTTCCGCCAGCGCGCAGGCCAGCGCACCGAAGTTATCATTCAGGATCAGAATCGGGCCGCTGATTTCAGTCTCATCCAGTTGTTGCAGCAGATACTCATCCGCCGCTTCCCACGCCTGAAGCGGGTTAACGTCATCCGTTTCCGGGAAACGTTTAAGGTTGAGTGAACGGAAACCGTTGTCTAAGTGGCTCATCGGCCCTCCTGAGTGGTAAAATTTCGGCGTTATCCCTGAAAAGGGTGCGTGAGTATACCCGTTTTCGCACTGATGTGGGCTTTTGATGAACCAACTAACTTATCTCCAGGGCTACCCGGAGCATCTGCTTTCCCAGGTGCGCACCCTGATTACCGAACAGCGGCTGGGCGAGGTGCTGGAAAAGCGCTATCCGCAGATGCACGACCTCGCCACCGATAAAGCCCTCTGGCAGTATACGCAGGATCTCAAAAACCGTTATCTGAAGAGCGCCCCGCCGATCAATAAAGTGATGTATGACAATAAGATCCACGTGCTGAAGAACGCCCTGGGTCTGCATACGGCCATTTCCCGCGTGCAGGGCGGCAAGCTAAAGGCGAAAGCGGAGATCCGCGTGGCGACCGTGTTCCGTAAAGCACCGGAAGCCTTTTTGCGGATGATCGTGGTGCACGAGCTGGCGCACCTGAAAGAGAAAGAGCACGACAAAGCCTTCTACTCCCTGTGCTGTCATATGGAGCCCCAGTACCACCAGCTGGAGTTTGATACCCGCCTGTGGCTTACGCATTTATCGTTAAATGGTAATGCGCAGTAGCGCACTAGTTTTGTCATGCTGGCGTGCTACAGTGGCGAAAGGTTCCCTGCTACGGAGTACGTAAACGTTTATGATACGTTTCGCAGTCATTGGGACGAACTGGATCACCCGCCAGTTCGTCGATGCCGCCCACGAGACCGGCAAATACAAGCTCACCGCGGTCTATTCCCGCAGCCTTGAACAGGCCCAGGCCTTTGCCGGTGATTATCTCGTCGAACATCTCTTTACTTCGCTGGAAGCGATGGCCGAAAGCGATGCCATAGACGCGGTTTATATTGCCAGCCCCAACTCCCTGCACTTCCCGCAAACGGCGCTGTTTCTGCGCCATAAAAAGCATGTAATTTGTGAGAAGCCGCTGGCCTCTAACCTGCAGGAAGTCGAAGCCGCCATTGCCCTCGCCCGTGAAAACCAGGTGGTGCTGTTCGAGGCCTTTAAAACCGCCAGCCTGCCGACTTTCCTGGCATTGCAGCAGGCCCTGCCGAAGCTCGGCAAAGTGCGCAAAGCCTTTATCAACTACTGCCAGTACTCCTCCCGCTACCAGCGCTACCTGGACGGCGAAAACCCGAACACCTTTAATCCGGCCTTCTCTAACGGCTCAATTATGGATATCGGTTTTTACTGCCTGGCCTCTGCGGTGGCGCTGTGGGGCGAGCCGCACAGCGTGCACGCCACCGCCAGCCTGCTGGAGAGCGGCGTGGATGCGCATGGTGTAGTCGTACTGGATTACGGCGATTTCAGCGTCACCCTTCAGCACTCCAAGGTGAGCGACTCGGTGCTGCCAAGCGAAATTCAGGGTGAGAACGGCTCGCTGGTTATCGAGAAAATTTCGGAATGCCAAAAGCTAAGCTTCGTGCCGCGCGGCGGTAAGCCACAGGAGCTGACGCAGCCTCAGCACATTAACACTATGCTGTATGAGGCAGAGGTTTTTGCGCGCCTGGTCGAAACGGGTGAAGTGAACCATCCGGGACTTGCCGTCAGCCGCACCACGGCAAAACTGCAAACGGAGATCCGTCGCCAGACCGGCGTCGTCTTCCCGGCAGATGGCCTGGGCGCTGAAGTTCCCGCGTAAAAGTATGTAATGAATCCGAGCAGGACATTGACGGAATCAATGTCCTGACATATTTTGTTACGTGCAAAGGGGAGTAACTTCCTTGCCGGTGGATCGTCATTACGATGCGTGTTGAACCGCATCCGGTCGCCGGGCAATTGAAAAGCCAGCCTTTTCAGTTGTAAGTGAGACCTTGCCGTAAGGCGAGGTCTATGCATAAAAAACGCAACGGCTATCGTCTTCTGACCATAGCCGTTTCTGTTTTTTACGCGTAAGGAAAATTGTATGAATACTGTCGGCACGCCGCTGATGTGGGGCGGTTTCGCAGTGGTTGTCCTCATCATGCTGGCGATAGATCTCTTTTTACAGGGGCGTCGCGGCGCACACGGGATGACCATGAAACAGGCGGCCGCATGGTCGCTGGTGTGGGTCAACCTCTCTTTACTCTTCTGTGCCGCCTTCTGGTGGTATCTCTCCGTTACCCAGGGTCGCGCGGTGGCCGATCCCCAGGCGCTCGCCTTCCTGACCGGCTACCTGATAGAGAAAGCGCTGGCGGTTGATAACGTCTTCGTCTGGCTAATGCTGTTCAGCTACTTTGCCGTCCCTGCCGCGCTGCAGCGCCGGGTGCTGGTGTATGGCGTGCTGGGGGCGATTATCCTGCGTACCATCATGATCTTCGCCGGCAGCTGGCTTATTTCCCAGTTCGAATGGCTGCTGTATGTCTTTGGCGCCTTCCTGCTGTTTCGCGGCGTGAAGATGGCGCTGGCGAAAGAGGATGATACCGGCATTGGCGAAAAGCCGCTGGTGAAGTGGATCCGCGGCCATCTGCGCATGACCGACACCATCGAAAACGAGCACTTCTTCGTGCGTAAGAACGGCCTGCTGTTCGCCACGCCGCTGCTGCTGGTGCTGATTATGGTGGAGCTGAGCGATGTGATCTTCGCGGTAGACAGTATCCCGGCTATTTTCGCGGTGACCACCGATCCCTTTATCGTCCTGACCTCTAACCTGTTCGCTATTCTTGGCCTGCGCGCTATGTACTTCCTGCTGGCGGGCGTGGCCGAGCGCTTCTCAATGCTGAAGTATGGCCTGTCGGTGATCCTGGTGTTTATCGGTATCAAGATGATGATTGTCGATTTCTACCATATTCCGATCGCCATCTCGCTGGGCGTGGTGTTTGGTATCCTGGTGCTGACGTTGATTATCAACGCCTGGGTTAACCATCAGCATGATAAGAAGCAGCGGTTGGGGTAATCCGGTGCCCTCTCCCGTTTGGGTGGGGGTACATGCAGCTCAGGGGGTTATTCCGTTCACTTTACGGGCGTTGCTACACGGTAACGACAATGCGGGTGAACGTGCCAGGGTGACTCGCCACCACCACCCTGGCCTTCACTTTGCTTTGAGAGCAAGCCTTATTAAGGAACGCGTAACTGCCACCAAAAAGCAGAAATCCTCCTGGCTCCGCATTTTTGTAAACATTTAGTTAAAAACTATGACGCAGTACGTAAATTCCAGCATTTTGTACTTCCTCCCGCCCGCGCTTTCTTTATACTCAACAGGCAAACATTTACTTACATCCAGACATAAATGTGACTCAGAGCACATCCGGGATGGAACACGATTTCACTGAAGGAATTTTTATGACCACACAATCTTCGGGACTGTTGAAGCGCCTGGCGCAGGGCAGCCTGGTTAAACAAATACTGGTAGGCCTGGTGCTGGGCATCCTGCTGGCGCTGGTGTCAAAACCGGCGGCCATCGCTACGGGTTTACTGGGTACGCTGTTCGTCGGCGCGCTGAAAGCGGTCGCGCCGGTGCTGGTATTGATGCTGGTGATGGCATCCATTGCCAACCATCAGCACGGCCAAAAAACCAACATCCGCCCTATCCTGTTTCTTTACCTGCTTGGCACATTTTCTGCTGCGCTGACGGCGGTGGTCTTTAGCTTCCTGTTCCCCTCCACGCTGCACCTCACCAGCGCAGCAACTGATATCGTTCCGCCTTCCGGCATCGTGGAAGTGCTGCGCGGCCTGCTGATGAGCATGGTCTCTAACCCTATCGATGCCCTGCTGAATGCCAACTACATCGGTATCCTGGTGTGGGCTGTTGGTCTGGGCTTTGCCCTGCGTCACGGTAATGAGACCACTAAAAACCTGGTCAACGACATGTCCAACGCGGTCACCTTTATGGTGAAGCTGGTGATCCGTTTCGCGCCCATCGGTATTTTTGGTCTGGTCTCTTCCACGCTGGCGACAACCGGGTTTGATACCCTGTGGGGCTATGCCCAGCTGCTGGTGGTGCTGATTGGCTGCATGCTGCTAGTGGCGCTGGTGATCAACCCGCTGCTGGTGTACTGGCAGATCCGCCGTAACCCTTATCCGCTGGTGCTCACCTGCCTGCGTGAAAGCGGCGTGTACGCCTTCTTTACCCGCAGCTCGGCGGCAAATATTCCGGTTAACATGGCGCTG
>DKMV01000180.1 GCA_002469605.1 Leclercia sp. UBA7405 | reverse complement strand
GAACGTCAGCACCAATGGTTTTAAGCGCCAGCGCGCCGTTTTTGAAGATCTGCTTTATCAAACCATCCGCCAGCCGGGTGCGCAGTCGTCTGAACAGACCACGCTGCCGTCCGGTTTGCAGATTGGTACCGGCGTACGCCCGGTAGCGACCGAACGTCTGCACAGCCAGGGTAACCTGTCCCAGACCAACAACAGCAAAGACGTGGCCATCAAGGGGCAGGGGTTCTTCCAGGTGCAGCTGCCTGACGGTACTTCTGCTTATACCCGCGACGGCTCGTTCCAGGTGGATCAGAACGGCCAGCTGGTGACCGCAGGCGGTTTCCAGGTGCAGCCGGCCATCACCATTCCGGCTAACGCCCTGAGCATCACCATCGGGCGTGACGGCGTGGTCAGCGTGACCCAGCAGGGCCAGGCCGCGCCGGTGCAGGTCGGGCAGCTGAACCTCACCACTTTTATGAACGACACCGGGCTGGAAAGCATCGGTGAGAACCTGTACACCGAAACCCAGTCCTCAGGCGCGCCGAACGAGAGCACGCCGGGGCTGAACGGTTCAGGTCTGCTGTACCAGGGGTATGTCGAAACCTCTAACGTTAACGTCGCGGAAGAGCTGGTGAACATGATCCAGGTTCAGCGTGCGTATGAAATTAACAGTAAAGCAGTGTCGACGACCGACCAGATGCTGCAAAAACTGACGCAACTCTAAGGCGTAGTCCGGTGCGGTAATCGCCGCACCGGCTCCCTGTTTTCGAAGATGAAGGCCATGCAAAAACACGCGGCGAATCGTTATCCGATAGTGACTCTTCTGGCTGTGACCCTCAGCGGTTGCGCCTGGATCCCGTCTAAACCTCTGGTGCAGGGTGCGACTACCGCCCAACCCGTTCCCGGCCCCTCGCCGGTCGTTAACGGCTCAATTTTCCAGACCGCGCAGCCGATCAACTACGGTTATCAGCCGCTGTTTGAAGATCGTCGTCCGCGTAACGTGGGTGACACCCTGACCATCGTATTGCAGGAGAACGTCAGTGCGAGCAAGAGCTCCTCGGCGAACGCCAGCCGCGATGGCAAAACGAATTTCGGCTTTGACACAGTGCCGCGCTATCTCTCCGGCCTGTTTGGCAACGAGCGCGCTGACGTTGAGGCCTCCGGCGGCAACTCCTTCAATGGCAAGGGTGGCGCCAACGCCAGCAACACCTTTAGCGGCACCCTGACGGTGACGGTGGATCAGGTGCTGGTCAACGGCAACCTGCACGTGGTGGGTGAAAAACAGATCGCCATCAACCAGGGCACTGAGTTTATTCGGTTCTCCGGTGTGGTTAACCCGCGCACCATCAGCGGCACCAACACCGTACCCTCCACCCAGGTGGCGGATGCACGCATTGAGTATGTCGGCAACGGCTATATCAACGAAGCGCAGAATATGGGCTGGCTGCAGCGCTTCTTCCTTAACTTATCGCCGATGTAAGCGAGGTGACTATGTTTAAATTCCTCTTTGGCATCGCGCTGGCGCTGGTGGCAACCTGCACCCAGGCCGACCGTATTCGCGATCTCACAAGCGTACAGGGCGTACGAGAAAACTCCCTTATCGGCTATGGCCTGGTAGTGGGGCTGGACGGTACCGGTGACCAGACCACCCAGACGCCGTTCACTACCCAGAGTCTGAACAACATGCTCTCCCAGCTCGGTATTACCGTACCGACGGGCACCAACATGCAGCTTAAAAACGTGGCGGCGGTGATGGTGACCGCCTCCTTCCCGGCCTTTGCGCGCCAGGGGCAGACCATCGACGTGGTGGTCTCCTCCATGGGTAACGCCAAAAGCCTGCGCGGCGGCACCCTGTTAATGACCCCGCTGAAAGGGGTGGACAGCCAGGTCTATGCGCTGGCGCAAGGGAACATTCTGGTAGGGGGCGCAGGCGCCTCGGCCGGTGGCAGCAGCGTGCAGGTGAACCAGCTTAACGGCGGGCGTATTACCAACGGTGCTATTATCGAACGCGAACTGCCCACCCAGTTTGGCGCGGGTAACACCATTAACCTGCAGCTGAACAGTGAAGATTTCACCATGGCGCAGCAGATTGCCGACACCATTAACCGCAGCCGCGGATATGGCAGCGCAACGGCCCTCGATGCCCGTACCGTGCAGATTCGCACCTCAAGCGGCAGCAGCAACCAGGTGCGTATGCTGGCCGATATCCAGAATATGGAAGTGAACGTGCCGCTGCAGGATGCCAAAGTAATTATCAACTCCCGCACCGGCTCGGTAGTGATGAACCGCGAAGTTACGCTGGACAGCTGCGCCGTGGCCCAGGGCAACCTGTCGGTTACCGTGAATCGTCAGGCGAACGTCAGCCAGCCGGATACGCCGTTTGGCGGCGGACAGACGGTGGTCACGCCGCAGACGCAGATTGACCTGCGCCAGAGCGGGGGATCGCTGCAGAGCGTGCGTTCCAGCGCCAACCTTAACAACGTAGTGCGCGCGCTTAACGCGCTGGGGGCAACGCCGATGGAGCTGATGTCTATTCTGCAATCCATGCAGACCGCAGGCTGCCTGCGTGCCAAAGTGGAAATCATCTAATGCTGGGCGATAGCAAACTGATGGCAAGCGCGGCATGGGATGCGCAGTCGCTTAACGAACTGAAAACCAGCGCGGGTAAAGATCCCTCGGCGAACCTTCGCCCGGTGGCCCGCCAGGTGGAAGGGATGTTTGTGCAGATGATGCTGAAAAGCATGCGTGAATCCCTGCCAAAGGATGGCATCTTCAGCAGCGACTCCACGCGGCTCTATACCAGCATGTATGACCAGCAGATTGCCCAGCAGATGACCGCCGGCAAGGGGCTTGGCCTTGCCGATATGATCGTCAAGCAGATGGAAGCGGCCCAGGGAGTGAAGCCGGAGGATCAGCCGCAGCAGGTGCCGATGAAGTTCGACCTGCAAACGGTGACCAGTTATCAGAACCAGGCCCTCACCCAGATGGTGCGCAAAGCGATGCCAAAAACCCCGGAAAGCAGCGATGAGCCGCTCTCCGGCGACAGCAAAGATTTCCTGGCCCAGCTCTCTCTGCCAGCCCGTCTGGCGAGCGAGCAGAGTGGGGTGCCGCACCACCTGATTCTGGCGCAGGCCGCGCTGGAGTCCGGCTGGGGCCAGCGGCAGATCCGCCGGGAGAACGGCGAGCCGAGCTTCAACATCTTTGGCGTGAAGGCGTCCGGCAGCTGGAAGGGACCAACCACCGAGATCACCACCACCGAATTTGAAAACGGTGAGGCGAAGAAGGTGAAGGCGAAGTTCCGCGTTTACAGCTCGTATCTCGAAGCGCTCTCCGACTACGTGGGGCTGCTGACCCGCAACCCGCGCTATGCAGGTGTCACCCAGGCCGCCACCGCGGAGCAGGGTGCCCAGGCGTTGCAAAGCGCCGGTTACGCTACCGATCCGAACTACGCCCGTAAGCTGACCAGCATGATCCAGCAGCTAAAAGCGATGGGTGAAAAAGTCAGCAAAGCCTATAGCACCGATCTCGAAAAACTGTTCTGAAAGTTCTCAAGTCCTGATGGTGACTGCCGATAATCATCATCAGGACTCGTGTCTGAAAGTGTAAAAGGAACCCCCATGTCCAGTTTGATTAACAGCGCCATGAGTGGCCTCGGTGCTGCCCAGGCCGCGCTGAATACCGTCAGTAATAATATCTCCAGCTACAATGTGGCAGGTTATACCCGCCAGACTACGGTGCTGGGTGCCTCGAACAGCACGCTGACTGGTGGCGGCTGGGTCGGAAATGGCGTCTATGTCTCCGGGGTGCAGCGTGAATATGATGCGTTCATCACCAACCAGCTGCGTGCGGCCCAGACCGAGAGCAGCGGGCTGACCACGCGTTATCAGCAGATGTCGAAAATTGACGACGTCCTCTCTGATACCACCCACTCCCTCTCGGCCACGCTGCAGGATTTCTTTACCAGCCTGCAAACCCTGGTCAGCAACGCCGAAGATCCGGCGGCTCGCCAGACCGTGCTCGGTAAGGCCGATGGCCTGGTAAACCAGTTTAAAGTCAACGATCAGTATCTGCGCGACCAGGAAAAGCAGGTTAATACTGCTATTACCACTACCGTCGATCAGGTCAACAACTACGCTAAACAGATTGCTAACCTCAACGATCAGATCTCACGTCTGACCGGCGTCGGGGCGGGCTCCTCGCCCAACAATCTGCTGGACCAGCGCGATCAGCTGGTAAGCGAACTGAACCAGCTTGTGGGCGTTGAAGTGGCGGTCCAGGACAGCGGAACCTACAACATCTCTATCGCCAACGGCTATTCGTTAGTGCAGGGCAGCACCGCCAACCAGCTGGCGGCCGTGCAGTCCAGCGCCGATCCGGCCCGCGTGGCGGTAGCCTTTGTCGATAAGGCCTCCGGCAACGTTGAGATCCCGGAAAAGCAGCTTACCTCCGGCTCGCTGGGCGGGCTGTTGACCTTCCGCGCTCAGGATCTCGATAAAGCGCGTAATACACTCAACCAGCTGGCGCTCTCCTTTGCCGATGCGATGAACAAACAGCATACGCAGGGCTTTGATGCCAATGGCGATCAGGGTAAGGCGCTGTTCAGCATCGGCTCGCCTGCGGTGACCAGCAACAGCAAAAATAGCGGCGCGGCATCGGTGACGGCGACCATCGCTGACAGCAGCAAAGTACAGGCCACCGACTATAAGCTGGAAAAAACCGCCAGCGGCTGGACCGTTACCCGCCTGGCAGATAAAACCAGCTTCAGCGTGACCCCGGATGCTACCACCGGCGATGTGACCTTTGACGGCCTTACCGTCAATATCAACAACGCCGCGGGCGCTAACGTTAATGACAGCTTTGTGGTCAAACCGGTGGTGGATGCCATCGTGAATATGGATCTGCTTATCTCCGACGAGTCTAAGCTGGCGATGGCCTCGGCGAGCAACGGCGGCGAAAGCGACAACCGTAACGGCCAGGCCCTGCTTAATCTGCAAAACAGTAAAGCGGTGGGCGGCAATAAGACCTTTAACGATGCCTACGCGTCGCTGGTCAGTACCGTTGGTAGCACCACCGCGTCGCTGAAAAGCAGCAGCGAAACGAAAGATAACGTTGTTACCCAGCTTACCAAACAGCAGCAGTCCATCTCCGGGGTTAACCTCGATGAAGAGTATGGCAACCTGCAGCGTTATCAGCAGTATTACCTGGCGAACGCGCAGGTGCTGCAAACCGCCAGCACGCTCTTTGATGCGTTAATCAATATTCGCTAAGGACGAGGGAAGATATGCGTATTAGCACCCAGATGATGTACCAGCAGCAGATGCAGGGCATCACCAACTCCCAGAGCAAATGGCTGGGCTATGGCGAACAGATGACTACCGGCCTGCGCGTTAACCGTCCGTCCGACGATCCTATTGCCGCCTCCCAGGCGGTGGTGTTGTCGCAGGCGCAGGCGCAGAACAGCCAGTTTGATCTGGCACGCACCTTTGCCACGACCAAAGTATCGCTGGAAGAGAGCGTGTTGGGGCAGGTGACCACCACGCTGCAGGGCGCACTGGAAAAGATCGTCAATGCCGGTAACGGCACCTTAAGCGATGACGACCGTGCCTCGCTGGGCACCGATCTGCAGGGGATCCGCGACCAGCTGATGAACCTGGCGAACAGCACCGACGGTAACGGGCGCTATATCTTTGCCGGTTATAACACCGAAGCGCCGGCCTTTGACGACGCCACCGGAACCTACCAGGGCGGCAATACGGCGATCACCCAGCAGGTTGACGCCGCGCGCACCATGCAGGTCAGCCATACCGGTAACGATGTTTTCGCTAAATTCACCAGCAACGCGGTGAAAGAGCCGGATGGTTCTACCGGTGAGGCGAACCTCTTTAAAATTCTGGATACGGCTATTGCCGCGCTGAACGATCCGATTGGCGATGATTCCGCTAAAGCCGCGGCCTTCCAGGAGAGCGTCGATGTGGCTAACCGCGGCCTGCGCAACTCGCTGGATAACGTTCTGACCGTGCGCGCCGAGCTGGGTACACGCCTGAACGAGCTGGATAAGCTGGATTCGCTGGGTGCCGATCGTACTCTCGCCCAGACCCAGCAGATGAGCGATCTGGTGGACGTTGACTGGAACGCGGCCATCTCCTCTTACACCATGCAGCAGGCTGCACTGCAGGCTTCTTATAAAGCCTTCAGCGACATGCAGGGCATGTCGCTGTTCCAGCTGAACCGATAAGTTTTTCACCTTTAGAGTATGGCTTGAAACTGGTCATACTTTGTCTGCCCAACCCGTTAACCCGGGCTGGGCTTTTTTTTAGCGCTGTTCAACGGCGGCCGCTACCCGGCCGGAACCTTCTGTCAGACGAATTACCAGCGCAATGGCGCCCGTAACAGTGGCCAGAGCCACCACTCCCGGCCAGCCGGCCAGCGCGTACATTTTACTTCCCAGCGCAGAGCCCAGCGCCATCCCGATAAATATGACGGTAAAGAGCAAGGCGTTCAGGCGACCACGCGCCTGAGGTTCAAGGCCGTATACCAGATTCTGGTGAGCCACCAGGCTGGATTGCAGCCCGAGGTCAAAGCCTACGGCGGAGATGGCAATCAGGATCAGCTGGCCCTCCACGCCAAAGGCGGGCATCAGGAACATCAGGGCGAAAGAGATTGTCACCAGCCCGGCGCCCAGCTGGGTGACTTTACCGGCGCCCAGTTTGTCGGCCAGCCCACCCGCCAGCGGCGCGGCCAGGGCGCCCGCTGCGCCGGCAATACCGAACCCGCCCGCTACCGCGCTGCCCAGGTGATAGCGCTCCAGCAGCATAACGGCAAGCGTAGACCAGAAGGCGCTGAAGGCGATAGAGAGGAAGCCCTGGGCCAGCGCCGCCCGGCGCAGGGCCGGATAGCGACGCCACAGGTGTTCCATAGAGCGCATCAGCGCCGGATAGCTCAGGGTAGTATGGACGCTAAAGCGCGGGATAATGACCCAGATCGCCACGCCGATGGCGGCGATACTGATGGCCGCCAGCTGGTACATCACACGCCAGCCAAAGGCTTCGCCCACCACGCCGCTGATGGTCCTTGAGAGCAGGATCCCGAGCAGCAGGCCGGTCATCACCGTGCCCACGGTTTTGCCCTGTTTGCCTTCAGGAGCGAGGATAGCTGCCGCCGGGACAATATCCTGCGCCATGGTGGCCGCCATACCAATCAGCAGACTGACAACCAGCAGCGAGTGCAGTTCGGTGACCAGGCTACAGCCAAGCAGCACCAGCGCCAGGGCGGTGCTCTTAATCAGGATCAGGGTACGGCGATCGTGACGGTCGCCCAGCGGCAGCAGAAACAGAATACCGAGCGCATAGCCTGCCTGGGTGAGGGTGGGGACCATCCCCATACCCTCCACGCCGAGGCGTAGGTCGCGCCCCATCAGGGGCAGCAGGGGCTGGGCATAGTAAATGGCGGCAACGCTAAAACCGGCGGCGATGGCGAGAAGAAAAATCACCCAGCGGCTCACGGCGCTGGCAGGTGTTGTTGTGTTCATCAGGGATACCTCATTCAGGGTGTGACGCTATTCTTGCGTACCTCACCTTGCGGCGGTAGCCAGCGCGGTGGTAAAACATTTATACGTATCACGTATAACAAGGCGCTTTATGCAGCGTTCAGATCGTATAGACAGGATGGAGCTGATGCGCACCTTTGTACGCATCGTGGAGGCCGGCTCGCTCACGGCTGCGGCTACGCAGCTTAATACCACCCAGGCGACGGTCAGCAGGCGCTTACAGACCCTGGAGTCGCTGCTCGGGGTACGCCTGATCCTGCGCACCACCCACGCCATGAAGCTGACCGACGACGGGGAGCGCTGCTATCAGCATGCGGGAAGGGTGATTGACAGCTGGCTGGCGCTGGAGGATGAAATGGGTCATGCGGAAGATGAACCTGTGGGGGTGCTGCGCGTGCGGGCTCCCCACGCCTTTGGCCAGGAACAGCTGCTGGAGCCCCTGACCCGGTTTCTGACGCGCTATCCGCGCCTGAGCGTGGAGTGGATGCTGAACGACAGATCGGCGGATTTTATGAGCGATAACATCGACTGCGCCATTCGGGTAGGGGCGGAGATCGATCCCGCCACGGTGTCGGTGCTGCTGGCGGAAGTGCCGCGCTGCATTGTGGCCTCCCCGGAGCTGCTCTCCCGCTTTGACCCGGTGCAGAGGCCTGAGGAGCTGAGCGCGCTGCCCTGGGTGGCGCTGAACACCTTTTATCGCCAGCATATTGAGCTGTTTAACGGTGAGTTTTCGCAACCGCTGCGCGTACCCATTTCGCCGCGCCTGAGCACCGACAGCTTGTACGTGGCGCGTAAAAGCGCGCTGACCGGCCTGGGGGCGGCGGTGGTCTCTAGCTGGACGGTGGAGGAGGATATTCGTGCAGGCAGGCTGGTCGCGCTGCTGCCCGACTGGCAGCCGGCGGCCCTGCCTGTACATCTGGTCTATCCCTGGTCGCGTTACTATCCGGCGCGTTTACGCCGTTTTCTGGAGATGATGCGCGAGGTAATGCCCGCGATTGCCGGCATGCGCCTGCCGGTTAAGCACAAATAAAAAAGCCGACCCGAAGGTCGGCTTGTTCAAGCGGTGATATTACTCAGCAGGCTGCGGACGCGTAGCAGGCGCGGTGGCCTGATGCGTTGCGCTGTGCCCACCGGCAGCCCCTTTACCTTCGAAATCGAAGGCCGGGCGAACCCAGTCGCTGTGGCGCGGCGCTTCCGGCACATAGTCAGGTGCAGGTGCACGCGTCATCGGCGCGGTAGCATAATGCGGTGCCTTCACCTCTGCTGCAGGTACAGCCTTCACTTCCGGCAAGGCTTCAGCAGCTGCGGCCTTCACTTCAGTTTCAGCTTTCACTTCAGCTTCAGGTTCTGCTTTCACCTCAGGTTCGGCCTGAACTTCAGGTTCAGCCTTCACTTCAGGTACAGCTTCAACTTCAATTTCAACTTCCGGCTCAACTGCAACTTCAGGTTCAGCGACCGGCGCCAGAACAGCAGGCTCCTGCGCGGTTTCAGCGACGGCTGGCTCAGCGGCGACAACCTCGTCGATCATCTCTTCAGCAACCGCGACATCTTCATCAGCAATAATCTGCGGCTGTTCATCAACAGGCGTAGCGATCGCTTCCGGATGCGTGGTCTCTGGCAGGGCGGTCTGCGGCTCAACGGCTGCTGCAACTTCGTTAATCACTTCAGGCGCGACGGCAGCAGGTTCAACGGCGATAGCCTGCTCTTCAACCTGTGGCTCCTGGTCCTGAGGACGCGCAACCGGATAGCGGATCCAGGCTTTACCGGAAGCCATCTCCGGTGACGCACAGGCAATAGCCAGCGGCATCGGTGACTGCAGCGGGTAACGCTCATCACGATAGCGACGGCGACGCTGGCCGCTGACGCGCAGATGGCGCGGCGAACGACGGGAGCGGCGCGGCATGCTGCCGTTGTCGCGAGCTTCAACGCTGTCTTCCTGCTCCTGCACGTTATTCACTACGGCAGGCAGGTCAACTTTAGCCAGCTCGGTGCTCTGAGCAGGGGCATCCTGTGTTTCAACTGATTCAATCGCTTCGATAGCAGCGGCTTCATCAGCCTGAGACTGAATACGTACTTTCTGGCTCAGCTGGCGCGGTTTACGGCGCGGCATCACCTGAACGCGTTCTTCCTGCTCGGTTTCCACCTCTTGCAGCGACTCTTCGCGGTTCAGCACTTTAACTTCTTGCTGAGCCTGACGCTTGTCATCGTTACGACGACGGTTGCGCTCGCGGCGCGGCTGCTGCTGTTCGTCGCGGTTACGGGTTTTTTCTGTTTCCACGCCGGACGGCTGGCGGCTTTCGCGCTCTTCCACATTCTGCTGCGGCTTCTCGCGACGGTTACGACGGTTCTCGTCACGACCTTCACGGCTCTCGCGACCTTCGCTGTTTTCAGCACGGTTATCGCGACGCTCGTTACGCTCGTTGCGGTCACCACGTTCGTTACGGTCACCACGCTCGCTGCGTTCATTACGATCGCGGCGGTTGCTCTGACGTTTACGACGCTCCTGTGAACGCTCCTGTTTTTCTTCTTTCTTCTCAACCTTCGGCTGTTCTGGCTGCGGCTCTTCGCCGGCAAACATCTTCTTCAGCGCGGCAAAGAAGCGGCTCAGCAGACCCGGTTCAGCAGCGGTCTGCGGTGCTTCAGCGGCGGCAGCTTTCTTCGCAGCAGGTGCGACAGGCGCGGCTTCTTGCGCAGGTGCCGGCGGTGCTTCAGGCATCACGAAGGCGGCGAGGGCTGGCTGCTCAGGCAGTTTACGCTCGGCATGCTCCTCTTCCGACGGCAGCGCCATCGCTTCTTCATGCAGTTTTGGCAGCATGTAGCTCAGGGTGGAGGTCTCTTCGCCTTTGCGCACGCGCAGGACAGAGTAGTGCGGGGTCTGCATCTGATCGTTTGGCACGATCACGCAGCGCACGCCGCCCAGACGGGTCTCAATGGCGCTTACCGCAGCACGTTTTTCGTTCAGCAGGTAAGAGGCAATCGGCACCGGGACGATGGCGTGAACTTCTTTGGTATTCTCTTTCAGCGCTTCTTCTTCAATCAGACGCAGGATAGAGAGGGAGAGGGACTCGTTATCACGCACGGTGCCGGTGCCGCTACAGCGCGGGCAGACGTGATGGCTGGACTCACCCAGAGACGGGCTGAGACGCTGACGGGACATCTCCAGCAGACCAAAGCGGGAAATATGGCTGATCTGGATACGCGCGCGGTCCTGACGAACGGCTTCGCGCAGGCGGTTTTCTACCGCGCGCTGGTGGCGCACCGGCGTCATATCGATAAAGTCGATA
>DKMV01000060.1 GCA_002469605.1 Leclercia sp. UBA7405 | reverse complement strand
GAGAGGGAGCAAACACTAAAAGCGGTAACGCTGTTACCGCTTTGCTTTTACCTTGCCCTCACCCCAATCCTCTCCCACGGGGAGAGGGTGCAAACCCTAAAAATGACAACTGACGTTGTCATTTTACTTTTACTAGGGCCGCAAAGACTTCTGCCACTGCGACTGCCCCCGGATCGGTGACCCCGTTAAGATTCTCTTTATTCACGTACGACGAGCGTCCGGCGCCAGCTTTCTGCATGGTGGCCGTTGCCTCTGCGCCCTGCTGGGCCGCCTGCGCCGCGCTCTGAATGCCACCCTTCTGCAACGCCTCCAGCGCCGGCTGCAGCGCGTCGATCAGCGTGCGATCTCCGAGATCCGCCCCGCCGTAGTGCTTCATTTGCGCCAGCCCGCTCAGCAGCGCGGCCGGCAGCGTTTCTCCTTCATGCAGCTTCTGCCCGGCGGCGGTAAAGTAGATCGACATTAAAACGCCGCTCGACCCGCCCATCACCGTCGCCAGCCGCTCACCCACCAGCAACAGCAGTTTCGAGACGTCGTTCAGCGGCAGCTGGTTTTGCGCAAGCCGTTCGGCGATATCCCGCGCCCCTTGCGCAAAGGTGGAGCCGGTATCGCCATCCCCCACCTTCGCATCCAGCGCATTGAGGTGAGCTTCCAGATCGATAAGCGTTTGGGTCGCAGCGGCCACCAGCCCGGCAACCTGCCCATTGTCGGAGGGGGTAAACTCAAGGCTGTCGTGCAGCGCCGCGTGCGCAACGGTGCGCATGGGGGCAAAGACGACGGGATTCTGCCAGCCGAGGGTTTCAACCGGTTCGTTAAGCGCGCGCTCAAAGGTGTCGTTCAGCTTCAGGAACGACAGAGAAAAACCTTTCATATCCAGCGAGCTGACCAGCGGCGCCGGGCCGATAAGCAGGGCAATCCTGTCTTTTACCGCCGAGTGGGCCAGCTCTCTGGTCAGCTGCGCCATCTCCAGCGCCGACACGCCGCCAAGGTTATTGATCAGCACCGCCAGTCGCCCATCGCCCGCCTTCTCCAGCAATGGCTTCACCAGGGTGTCGATAATGGTTTTGCTGTTTTGCGTTTCCACTACCGATGCGCCGGGCTCCCCGTGGATCCCCAGCCCCAGCTCTACGTGCCCCTGCTTAATACGCCCCTCTTCGTCATCGCTGCCGGGCAGATTGCAGGTTTGCATCGCCACCCCCAGGCTCCAGAGGTTGTCGCAGGCCTGGCGGGCCATATCCCGCACTTCAGTAAGTGATTTTCCCTGCTCGGCGGCGTAGCCGGCGATCTTGTGCACCAGCGCCGTGCCGGCAATGCCGCGTGGCTGTTTGTTGTCGGGCAGCGCAATATCATCTGCCACAATCACCATTTCCACCTTCAGCCCATAGCTTTTGGCCTTTTCCGCCGCCAGGCCGAAGTTAAGGCGATCCCCGGTATAGTTTTTAACGATCAGCAGACAGCCGCGATCGCCGGTTACCGCCACAATGGCGTTGAGCACCGCATCTACACTGGGGGAGGCGAACAGATCGCCGCACACCGCGGCGGTCAGCATCCCCTTGCCGACAAACCCGGCGTGGGCGGGTTCGTGCCCCGAGCCGCCGCCGGAAATCACCGCCACGCGGCTTTTGTCCCAGTCCGCGCGGGCCACCACGCGAATGGCTGGATCGATATCGAGTTTGACGAGGTTGCCCCGTGGCGCAGAAATCAGTATGCCTTCGATGGCGTCGTTGATCAGCTGGTTACGGTCGTTCAAAAAGAATCTGGACATAATTTCCCAAAAAGTTGTGAACCCAATGCAAAAGCATAGTTCGCGCTGCGTAATGCGTCGCACAACTCGGGAAAGGATGCCTTAGCGTGAGGTCACGCTGGCGGAAGCGTTGGTGATACCCAGGGGCGGCCGATAGCCGAGCCCTGTACTCCATGCGTGTGAAGGTATTTGTCGATTTCTACCATCCCCGTCCAGCGGTTCTCACACCAGAGCGGGGCCAGCAGCGTAGGACGGCGGGCGCTGGCGGAAATGCGGTGATAAATCACCTCTGGCGGCGTATGGCGGATCATCTCTCCCGCCGTCAGGGTGTACTCCTCCAGCCCGATGCCGTTAAGCCGCCCCGCCTCCCAGGCTTTCGCCATAATGCTGCCGGTGACGATGTGCAGCGGATGCAGCTTGATGCCATCCACGCCGGTCTCCACCACCTTGTTCAGGGTCTCCAGGCACTGCTGCTGCCCCTCGCCCGGTAAACCGACAATCAGATGGGAGCAGACCTTCAGCCCGCGCTCGCGGGCAAGGCGGGTGGTGCGCTGGTAGCAGGCGAAATCGTGTCCCCGGTTAATGCGGTGCAGAGTTTTGTCACTGGCGGTTTGCAGCCCTAACTCCAGCCATATTTCGTAGCCCTGATCTTTATACTCGATCAGTAGATCCAGTACTGCCTCGGGCACGCAGTCCGGGCGCGTGCCGACGCATAGCCCGACGATACTGGCCTGGCTCACCGCCTGCTGGTACATGGATCGCAGGACCTGCACTTCGGCCCAGGTGCTGGTGTAGGCCTGGAAATAGGCCAGATACTGCTTTGCCCGATCGACCAGATTCGCCTGGTGAGCCAGCTGTTCGGCAATGGAGCGATGCTGCTGCGCTTCGTCGGCAAAGGAGGCAACGTTACAAAAAGTACAGCCGCCACGCCCGATAGTACCGTCGCGATTGGGGCAGCTGAATCCCCCATGCAGCGACAGCTTGTGGACCTTCTGACCGTAACGGCGCGAAAGATCCCCACCAAACATATTGACTAATTTTTGTAACTGCATAATCTGATAGACCGCCCGGATGAAAGGGCACAAGCCTGCCATTTTTAGCCACTGTCGGCGATGACCTGGATCAATCGCCCTGGGTGGCTATTATCATTTTGAATAAAAAATCAAGATTACTGCAATTTCATTCAAGACCTCGGCAATTACTTTTCCTTATGTTCTACCGCTTTTTTTTGTTTATAGCGCCATGGCTGAAAAACAGTGAGATTATGCGGCCTTTAACCACGATCTAGCGTTTAATCCTGCTAAAAACAAATCTTTCAGCATGCTTAAGGGATAATACCGCTTTCAGATAGTGAGTCAGATCACACTCCCTTCCCGCTCCTGCCTGGGTTTTACCGATGTAAAAGCGGGTAAATTTCTTTATTTTTTAATTGGTTAATGTCCCTTTAGCACATTTTTGTATAAATAAGATTGCCATTTGACCTGTGTACCGATTCCCGATAAGTTGGAAATCCGCTGGAAGCTTTCTGGATGAGCAGCCTGCTCATCATATTTATGCAGTAATTGAGATTCCCTCTGAAGCAAGTCCTCAAACTTGTTTACCTGCGCGAAAAGGATATTAAGAGGGCGAATGCGAGGTACGCGTATGACACGCAACCCCCGTCGCCATGCTCTTTCTGTGCCTGTGCGCCACGGTTCAGTGGGAAGCCCGACGAGCCTGGGGAGGTTCACTGATATGTTGTACGATAAATCCCTTGAGAAGGATAACTGTGGTTTCGGCCTGATCGCCCACATAGAAGGCGAACCTAGCCACAAGGTAGTGCGTACTGCTATTCACGCACTGGCCCGTATGCAGCACCGTGGTGCCATCCTTGCTGATGGTAAAACCGGCGACGGTTGCGGTCTGCTGCTGCAAAAACCGGATCGTTTCTTCCGCATCGTGGCGGAAGAGCGCGGCTGGCGCTTAGCCAAAAACTACGCTGTTGGCATGCTGTTCCTCAACCAGGACGCAGAAAAAGCCGCCATATCACGCCGCATCGTCGAAGAAGAACTTCAACGTGAAACCCTCTCTATTGTTGGCTGGCGCGATGTGCCCACCAACGAAGGGGTACTCGGTGAAATCGCCCTCTCCTCGCTGCCCCGTATTGAACAAATTTTTGTGAATGCGCCTGCGGGCTGGCGTCCGCGTGATATGGAACGCCGCCTGTTTATCGCCCGCCGCCGCATTGAAAAACGCCTGCAGGAAGATAAAGAGTTCTACGTCTGTAGCCTCTCTAACCTGGTGAATATCTATAAAGGTCTCTGTATGCCGGCTGACCTGCCGCGCTTCTACCTGGACCTGGCGGATCTGCGTCTGGAATCGGCCATCTGCCTCTTCCACCAGCGCTTTTCTACCAACACCGTGCCGCGCTGGCCGCTGGCTCAGCCGTTCCGCTATCTGGCGCACAACGGCGAAATCAACACCATTACCGGTAACCGCCAGTGGGCTCGCGCCCGTACCTATAAGTTCCAGACCCCGCTGATTCCGGATCTGCACGACGCCGCGCCTTTCGTGAACGAGACCGGCTCGGACTCCAGCTCCATGGATAACATGCTGGAGCTGCTGCTGGCTGGCGGGATGGATATCGTGCGCGCCATGCGTTTGCTGGTACCGCCAGCATGGCAGAACAACCCGGATATGGATCCGGAGCTGCGCGCGTTCTTCGACTTTAACTCCATGCACATGGAGCCGTGGGACGGCCCGGCGGGCATTGTTATGTCCGATGGCCGCTTCGCCGCCTGTAACCTGGACCGTAACGGCCTGCGCCCGGCGCGCTACGTCATCACCAAAGACAAGCTGATCACCTGCGCCTCTGAAGTGGGGATCTGGGATTACCAGCCTGACGAAGTGGTCGAAAAAGGCCGCGTTGGCCCGGGCGAGCTGATGGTGATCGACACCCGCGGCGGCCGCATTCTGCACTCTGCCGAAACCGACAACGATCTGAAGAGCCGCCACCCCTATAAAGAGTGGATGGAGAAAAACGTGCGTCGTCTGGTGCCGTTCGAAGATCTGCCGGACGAAGAGGTGGGCAGCCGCGAGCTGGACGACGATCTGCTGGCCAGCTACCAGAAACAGTTTAACTACAGCGCCGAAGAGCTCGATTCCGTGGTTCGCGTGCTGGGTGAAAACGGCCAGGAGGCGGTCGGTTCAATGGGTGATGATACCCCGTTTGCCGTGCTCTCCAGCCAGCCGCGTATCATTTACGACTACTTCCGCCAGCAGTTTGCGCAGGTGACCAACCCGCCAATCGATCCGCTGCGTGAAGCACACGTTATGTCGCTTGCCACCAGCATCGGCCGCGAGATGAACGTCTTCTGTGAAGCCGAAGGCCAGGCCCACCGCCTGAGCTTTAAGTCACCGATTCTGCTCTTCTCCGACTTCAAACAGCTCACCACCATGTCCGAGGAGCACTATCGCGCCGACACGCTCGATATCACCTTTGACGTGGCCGAGGCGAGCCTGGAAGAGACGGTGAAAGCGCTGTGCGATAAAGCCGAGCAGATGGTGCGTAACGGCACCGTGCTGCTGGTGCTCTCTGACCGCAATATTGCTAAAGGTCGTCTGCCGGTACCGGCACCGATGGCGGTGGGCGCTATCCAGACCCGTCTGGTGGATAAGAGCCTGCGCTGCGACGCCAACATCATCGTAGAAACCGCGAGCGCCCGCGATCCGCACCACTTTGCCGTGCTGCTGGGCTTTGGCGCTACCGCAATTTACCCGTACCTGGCCTACGAATCGCTGGCGAAGCTGGTTGACAGCCGCGCCATCGAAAAAGATTACCGTTCCGTAATGCTGAACTACCGTAACGGGATCAACAAAGGTCTGTACAAGATCATGTCCAAAATGGGCATCTCTACTATCGCCTCCTACCGCTGTTCGAAGCTGTTTGAAGCCGTGGGCCTGCATGACGACGTGGCGGATCTCTGCTTCCAGGGCGTGGTCAGCCGCATCGGCGGCGCGGGCTTTGCTGACTTCCAGCAGGATCTGCTGAACCTGTCGAAACGCGCCTGGCTGGCACGTAAGCCGCTGGAACAGGGCGGACTGCTGAAATACGTTCACGGCGGTGAGTATCACGCCTATAACCCGGACGTGGTGCGCACCCTGCAGCAGGCGGTACAGAGCGGCGAGTACAGCGATTATCAGCAGTATGCCGAGCTGGTGAACAACCGCCCGCCAGCTACGCTGCGCGATCTCATTGCCCTGAATCCGGGTGATGAGGCTGTCAGCATCGACGACGTAGAGCCTGCCTCTGAGCTGTTTAAACGCTTCGATACCGCGGCGATGTCTATCGGCGCCCTGAGCCCGGAAGCCCACGAAGCGCTGGCGGAAGCCATGAACAGCATCGGCGGCAACTCCAACTCCGGCGAAGGCGGCGAAGATCCGGCCCGCTACGGCACCAACAAAGTGTCGCGTATCAAGCAGGTGGCATCCGGCCGCTTTGGCGTGACGCCAGCCTACCTGGTCAACGCTGACGTGATCCAGATTAAGGTCGCTCAGGGGGCAAAACCGGGCGAAGGCGGCCAGCTGCCGGGTGATAAAGTCACCCCGTACATCGCCAGACTGCGCTACTCGGTGCCGGGC
>DKMV01000354.1:7033-7334 GCA_002469605.1 Leclercia sp. UBA7405 | reverse complement strand
CGCGGCGGGCGCTTCGTTAGACGCCGTTAATCTTAAAGTCGCTGCTGATTTTCCGACCCCGACGTGGTAATAGTGAAACACTGTTGTAAAAATCCTGGTGATGTCCATGCCCGAACCTGCCGCCGAACCGGCGCTGAGCGGATTGCGTCTCAATCTGCGCATTGTCTCTGTCGTTATATTTAATTTTGCCAGCTACTTAACCATCGGCCTGCCGCTCGCCGTCCTGCCAGGCTACGTGCATGAGGCGATGGGATTCAGCGCCTTCTGGGCCGGTCTGGTGATTAGCCTGCAATATTTCGCC
>DKMV01000354.1:1137-6841 GCA_002469605.1 Leclercia sp. UBA7405 | reverse complement strand
ATTAGCCTGCAATATTTCGCCACCCTCTTAAGCCGCCCCCATGCGGGACGCTACGCCGACCTCTTTGGCCCCAAAACCATCGTGGTGCTGGGGCTGTGCGGCTGTTTTCTCAGCGGCATGAGCTATCTACTGGCCGACTGGACCCGCGCCTGGCCGGCGGCAAGCCTGGTGCTGCTCTGCCTGGGACGCGTCATCCTCGGGGTGGGGCAGAGCCTGGCGGGCACCGGCTCCACGCTCTGGGGAGTAGGGGTCGTGGGCAACGCCCATATTGGCCGGGTGATCTCCTGGAACGGGATTGTCACCTACGGGGCGATGGCGATAGGCGCGCCCCTCGGCGTGCTCTGTTACCGCTATACCGGGCTGCAGGGGCTGGCGATAACCATTATGGCGGTGGCGCTGCTGGCCATATTATTTGCGCTGCCGCGCCCGAAAGTGAAAGCGAGCAAGGGCAAGCCGATGCCGTTTCGCGCGGTGCTGGAGCGGGTCTGGCCCTACGGCATGGCGCTGGCGCTGGCCTCGGCGGGCTTTGGCGTCATCGCCACCTTTATCACCCTCTTTTACGATGCCAAAGGCTGGAACGGTGCCGCCTTCGCCTTAACCCTCTTTAGCTGCGCCTTTGTCGGCACACGGCTCCTTTTCCCGAACGGGATTAACCGCCTCGGCGGGTTAAACGTGGCGATGATCTGCTTTGGCGTCGAGATTGTCGGCCTGCTGCTGACCGGCATCGCCGGTGAACCCTGGATGGCGAAAATTGGCGTATTTCTGGCGGGGGCGGGCTTCTCGCTGGTCTTCCCGGCGCTGGGGGTGGTGGCGGTGAAGGCCGTGCCGCAGCAGAATCAGGGGGCCGCGCTGGCAACCTATACGGTCTTTATGGATATGTCGCTGGGGATAACCGGGCCGCTGGCGGGGTTGGTGATGGCCTGGGCAGGCGTGCCCGTTATCTACCTGGCCGCTGCGGGGCTGGTAATGATAGCGCTGCTGCTGACCTGGCGGCTAAAAAAAAGGCCCCCGGCGCCAGCGCCGGAGGCCTCATCTTCGTGAAGTCTTACTGAATCACGAGGGTGTTGATGATGTTTTCTGCGGCGGTCTGCGCTTTCTGCTGATCGTCAGCAGGCAGCGTAATCTGCAGGGTCAGCAGTTTGTTATCCACTTTGCCCAGCACCACGGAGGAGTAGGCGGTCTGGCCTTTGGCGGAGATAATGCTGTCCAGCTGCTGCAGTTTATGGCCTTTCAGCTCAATGGTCTTGTTGGTCACAACCTGCAGCTGCGGGTCGCGGCTACGCTGCTGATCTTCAAGGCGCTTCGCCAGCACGCTCAGATCTTCACTGGTATCATCCCCGACAATAACGATCACCGCTTTCTGGCCGGTGGCGTCGGAGTAGACGTGCATATTATTGCTCTGGGTGCCCAGCTTACCGCTTTGATCGGTCATATCTGCCGGCAGAGAGAAACTGAGTTTGCCATCCATCAGGCTGACCGGCTGACCCGTTGCGTTGCTTTCAGCAGACGCCGCCTGAGCGGGGGTCTTGGTGTCGCTATTATCACAGGCCGCCAGTCCCACAACCAGCAGGCCAATCCCGACATATTTAACCAGATTGCGCATTAACTTCTTCCTTTCGATAAACGGCCATAACGGCTCATCCATCCATCTTAACACAACTGTTCCGGGGAACCTTTAACCGGCCTGCAATGCGGAGATTTCAGATTTATCTGCCAGCCTTTTCAGGCACATATTCAGTAATACACCATACATCGGCAGGAAGAAGACCAGGCTGATAAGCACCTTAAAGGCGTAATCCACGAGGGCGATTTCCATCCAGTGTTGCGCCATAAAAGCGTCCGGGCTGCGCCAGAAAGCGATAAAGAAAAAGGCGAGCGTATCGCTGACGTTGCCAAACAGCGTGGAGGCCGTCGGCGCCAGCCACCAGCGGTGACTCTGCCGCAGGCGGTTAAAGACGTGCACGTCGAGGATCTGCCCCAGCGCATAGGCCATAAAGCTGGCGGCGGCGATACGGGCCACGAACAGGTTAAAGTGCGCCAGCGCCCCGAACCCCTGCCAGCTTCCCATGTAAAACAGCGACGAAATCACGTAGGAGACGAACAGCGCCGGCAGCATTACGGCAAAAATAATGCGACGGGCCAGCGGTGCGCCGAAGATACGCACGGTGAGGTCGGTTGCCAGGAAGATAAACGGAAAGCTGAACGCGCCCCAGGTGGTATGGAACCCAAAAATAGAGATGGGTAGCTGCACCAGGTAGTTACTGGAGATAATCACCAGCAGATGGAAAAGCGATAGCCAGAACAACGCTTTTACGCGCTGAGATTGTGTGAAAGAGACCATATTGTACCTTTTTGATTAGTCTTTGGGGTGAGGGAACCCAATATGAATCTGTCCAGATGGGACGGATTCTAAAGCCGCCGCATAATACTGCTTTACCGAAGCTTTGCAATGGCTAATTTTCGCGCAATCGTTAACCTGGTTTGCTTTGCCCGGCACGCGGCGTAAACTACTGCCGTTTTTATGTGAACGAGATGAAGATGAGCGATCTGTTTTCTACCCCAGACCATACCCTTGATGCCCAGGGCCTGCGCTGCCCGGAGCCGGTAATGATGGTGCGCAAAACCGTGCGCGGCATGCAGAGCGGCGAAACGCTGCTGATTATCGCTGACGATCCTGCCACCACCCGCGACATTCCCGGTTTTTGTACTTTTATGGAGCACGAACTGGTAGCCCAGCAGACCGATTCGCTGCCGTACCGCTATCTGCTGCGTAAAGGCCAGTAGCCTTTTGTCCGGCGGCGTTGAGCGCCGGGCAACGCCCTCTGCTTTTGAACTCCATCACCAATTTAAACCATCGTTTCAGAAATTGGCGCTTTTTGTGAGGCGCTTCACCCTCGCTTTCCAGACCGTAGGCTAGTTTTTAAGCGGAAAACTAAAACACCGTTTTAACGCTTACCTCACTACCCTGGAGTTGACTCGATGAAAACGACCCTTAAGCCGTTGCTGGTTGCGCTGTGTCTGTCCGCTATCTCGCTTTCTGCCACAGCGCAAACCATCAAAGCCGCCGATGTGCACCCGGAAGGCTACCCGAACGTGGTAGCGGTGCAGCATATGGGCGAAAAACTCAAACAACAAACCAACGGCGAACTGGAGATTAAAGTCTTTCCAGGGGGCGTGCTGGGTGATGAAAAGCAGATGATCGAGCAGGCGCAGATGGGGGCTATCGATATGATCCGCGTCTCCATGGCGCCGGTGGCCGCCATCCTGCCAGATATCGAAGTCTTTACGCTCCCCTACGTCTTCCGTGACGAAGACCATATGCACAAGGTTATTGACGGCGATATCGGTAAGCAGATCGGCGACAAGCTCACCGCCAACCCCAAATCCCGGCTGGTGTTCCTCGGCTGGATGGACTCCGGCACCCGCAACCTGATCACCAAAGATCCTATCGTCAAACCGGAAGATCTTAAGGGTAAGAAGATCCGCGTCCAGGGTAGCCCGGTGGCGCTGGCGACGCTGAAAGCCATGGGGGCCAACTCGGTGGCAATGGGGGTAAGTGAGGTGTACAGCGGCATGCAGACCGGCGTTATCGACGGTGCGGAGAACAACCCGCCGACCTTTATCGCCCATAACTACATGCCGGTCGCCAAAAACTACACCCTGAGCGGCCACTTTATCACCCCGGAAATGCTGCTCTACTCCAAAGTGAAATGGGACAAGCTCAGCGCCGACGACCAGCAAAAAATCCTGACCCTGGCCCGGGAAGCGCAGACTGAACAGCGCAAGCTGTGGCAGGCCTACAATGACGAGGCGCTGGCGAAGATGAAGGCGGGCGGCGTGCAGTTCCACGACATCGACAAAACGGTGTTTATCAAAGCCACAGAGCCGGTGCGCGCCCAGTATGGCGATAAGCATCAGGATCTGATGAAAGCTATCGCTGACGTCCAGTAAACCGGAGTACGTATGTCCGAACTCTACCTGAAGTGGATGGACCGTCTCTACCTGCTGGCGATGGCCGTCGCCGGGCTGTCGCTGCTGGTGATGACCATCGTTATTCCGATAGGCATCTTCTCGCGCTACGTGCTCAACCGCGGTGAGTCGTGGCCGGAGCCCATCGCCATTATCTGCATGGTGACCTTCACCTTTATCGGCGCGGCGGTGAGCTACCGCGCCGGCTCGCATATCGCGGTGAATATGCTGACCGACCGGCTGTCAGACTCGTTGAAAACGCTGTGCGCGCGGCTCGTTGATCTTCTGATGCTTGTCATTTCGGGGCTGATGTTCTGGTACAGCGCTTTGCTTTGCATCGAACTCTGGGAGCAGCCGGTGGCGGAGTTTCCGATCCTCACCTCGGGTGAAAGCTACCTGCCGCTGCCGATTGGCTCGGCGATTTTAATCCTGTTTGTGCTTGAGCGGCTGCTGTTTGGCTCTCAGGAAAACCGTCCGGTCGTGCTGATCGGCAACCACAGTTAAGGGGTGAACAATGGACGCATTTGTTTTGTTATTCACCCTCGCCATTTTACTGGCGCTGGGGATGCCGGTGGCTTTTGCCGTAGGCTTAAGCGCCGTGGCCGGTGCGCTGTGGATCGACCTGCCGCTGGAAGCTTTAATGATCCAGATAACCAGCGGGGTGAACAAATTTACCCTGCTGGCGATCCCGTTCTTTATCCTGGCGGGGGCGATCATGGCCGAAGGGGGCATTGCACGGCGGCTGGTTAATTTTGCCTATATCTTTGTCGGCTTTATTCGCGGCGGCTTATCGCTGGTGAATATCGTGGCCTCTACTTTCTTCGGGGCGATTTCCGGCTCCTCGGTGGCGGATACCGCCTCCATCGGTACCGTCATGATCCCGGAGATGGAGAAAAAGGGCTACCCGCGCGAGTATGCGGCGGCGGTCACCGCCAGCGGTTCGGTGCAGGCGATCCTGATCCCGCCCAGCCATAACTCGGTGATTTACTCCCTGGCGGCGGGCGGCACTGTCTCTATCGCCACCCTGTTTATCGCCGGGGTGCTGCCGGGGCTGATCCTTGGCCTGAGCCTGATGGCGCTTTGCCTCTGCTTTGCGCGCAAAAGAGGCTATCCAAAGGGGGAAAGAGTTCCTTTTAAACAGGCGTTAAAGATCTTTTTTGATGCCCTGTGGGGGCTGATGACGGTGGTGATTATCCTCGGCGGCATTTTGTCGGGCATCTTCACCGCCACGGAATCCGCGGCGGTGGCCTGCCTGTGGGCCTTTTTCGTCACCATGTTTATCTACCGGGACTACAAGTGGAACGAGCTGCCGAAGCTGATGTGCCGCACGGTCAAAACGGTCACCATCGTGATGATCCTGATTGGCTTTGCCGCAGCGTTCGGCGCGGTGATGACCTACATGCAGCTGCCGATGCGCATCACCGAGTTCTTCACCTCGCTCTCGGATAACAAGTACGTCATCCTGATATACCTCAACATCATGCTGCTGCTGATTGGCACCCTGATGGATATGGCACCGATCATCCTGATCCTGACGCCGGTGCTGCTGCCGGTGACCAATGCGTTGGGCATCGATCCGGTGCATTTCGGCATGATCATGATGGTTAACCTCGGGATTGGGCTGATCACCCCGCCGGTAGGCTCGGTGCTGTTTGTCGCCAGCGCGGTCAGCAAACAGAAAATTGAAGTGGTGGTGCGGGAGATGTTGCCCTTCTACGCCATGCTGCTGGTGGTG
>DKMV01000354.1:0-984 GCA_002469605.1 Leclercia sp. UBA7405 | reverse complement strand
TACGCCATGCTGCTGGTGGTGCTGGCGATGGTGACCTACATTCCGGCGATATCGCTCTGGCTGCCGGGGCTACTGGGTATGCAGTAGTCATTAGGTTTTCTCCCTCTCCCTGTGGGTGAGGGCTGGGGTGAGGCCACCAGGCCGCACCCCACCTTTTATTTTCGACGCAATAACCGCAACGCGTTGGCCGTCACCAGCACCGTTGCTCCGGTATCCGCCAGCACCGCCAGCCACAGACCGGTGAACCCCAGCAGGGTGGTCACCAGAAAAATGGCTTTCAGCCCCAGGGCGATAGTGATGTTTTGCCGGATATTGGCGTGGGTGGCGCGGGCAAGGCGGATGGTCTGCGCAAGGCCGGTTAAGCGGTTTTGCGTTAAGGCTGCATCGGCGCTCTCCAGCGCCACGTCGGTGCCGCTGCCCATCGCGATACCGATAGTGGCCGCCTTCATTGCCGGCGCATCGTTAATGCCGTCTCCGACCATCGCCAGCGGCGCGTGAGCATTTAGCGCGGTGACCGCCGCCACTTTATCCGCTGGCAGCAGCCTGGCTTTGAACTCAAGCCCCAGCTCATCAGCAACCGCCGCCGCCGCGCGTGGGTTATCGCCCGTGAGGATCGTCCCCTGCACGCCTAGCCGATGCAGGTCAGCCACCGCCTGCCTGGCGTCCTCACGCAGGGTGTCCCGCAGCGCCAGCACGCCTTGTAACTCGCTATCTTCAGCAACGATTACCACCGTCTGCCCGGCCGCTTCCAGCGCGTGAATGCGCTCGCTAAATTCGCCAGCAGCAAACTTATCCGCCGCGCAGATCAGCACCTTCTTGCCCTCGACCTCGGCCTCTATACCCGATCCCACTAGTGCACGCTGCGCCGTGGCGGGTGGGATGACCAGCCCGCGAGCCTGAGCTTCACGCACAATGGCCTGAGCCAGCGGGTGGGTCGAACCTTGCTCAACCGCAGCGGCCAGCGTAAGCAGTTTCTCCTCGCTG
>DKMV01000353.1 GCA_002469605.1 Leclercia sp. UBA7405 | reverse complement strand
AAAGAGCGATTCCAGGCATCATTGAGGGATTGAACCTATGGCGCTTACAAAAGCTGAAATGTCAGAATATCTGTTTGATAAGCTTGGGCTTAGCAAACGGGATGCCAAAGAGCTGGTAGAGCTGTTTTTCGAAGAGATCCGTCGTGCTCTGGAAAATGGTGAGCAGGTTAAACTCTCCGGCTTTGGCAATTTTGATTTGCGAGACAAAAACCAACGTCCGGGCCGTAACCCGAAGACGGGGGAAGATATTCCCATTACAGCCCGCCGCGTGGTGACCTTCAGACCCGGCCAGAAGTTAAAAAGCCGTGTCGAAAACGCTTCGCCTAAAGCAGAGTGATATGATCTAACTAAAAAGGCCGCTAACGCGGCCTTTTTTCTTTGCGCTGCCGTAAACCCACCGTAAAATCAAACACATTATCCATTCGATAAATGATACCCATGCCTGACCTGGCCCGTCATCAATACCGTTCCGACCTGCGTAAAGTTCTGCTCCTGCTGCTGGCGCTCCTCGTTGCGCTGGGGCTGAGCCTCTGCGCGGGCGAACAGTGGATTGCGCCCGGCGCCTGGTTTAGCGACACCGCACGGCTCTACATCTGGCAAATACGTCTCCCGCGCACCCTGGCGGTAGTGCTGGTGGGCGCCGCGCTGGCGCTCTGCGGCACCATTATGCAGGCGCTGTTCGATAACCCGCTGGCCGAGCCGGGGTTGCTGGGCGTATCTAACGGCGCGGGCGTCGGGCTGATCGCCGCGGTCATGCTGGGCGGCGGGGCGCTGTCAGGCCCTATGCTCAGCCTCTGTGCCATCGCCGGGGCGTTAGTCATTACCGCTATTCTGCTGCGTTTTGCCCGCCGGCATCTCTCCTCAAGCCGGCTGCTGCTGGCCGGGGTGGCGCTGGGGATTATCTGTAGCGCCCTGATGACCTGGGCGGTCTACTTTTCTACCGCGTTCGACCTGCGCCAGCTGATGTACTGGATGATGGGCGGCTTTGGCGGCGTCGACTGGGGGCAGGGCTGGCTGATGGCGCTGCTGATACCGGTTATCGCCTGGGCCTGCCTGCAGGCCGCGCCGCTAAACATGCTGACGCTGGGTGAGATCTCTGCCCGCCAGCTCGGGCTGCCGCTAACCTTCTGGCGCAATGTATTGGTGATCGCCATCGGCTGGATGGTGGGGGTCAGCGTGGCGCTGGCGGGGGCGATAGGCTTTATCGGCCTCGTTATCCCCCATATGCTGCGTCTGGCCAATATTACCGACCACCGGTTCCTGTTGCCCGCCGCGGCCATCACTGGCGGCGCTACGCTGTTAATTGCCGATATTATTGCCCGGCTGGCGCTCAATGCCGCCGAACTGCCGGTTGGCGTCGTCACCGCGACGCTGGGCGCACCGGTGTTTATCTGGCTACTCTTAAAGGCCGGACGTTAATCGCCGTCAATCTGAACCACACTCTGAGGGAATGCTATGCCGACTGATATTCTGAACACCGAAGTGACCACCATCGATGGAGAGAAAACCACCCTGGAAAGCTATAAGGGCAAGGTTTTACTGGTGGTGAACGTGGCCTCTAAATGCGGGCTGACGCCGCAATATGAACAGCTGGAAGCGCTGCAGGAGAAATGGCAAAACGAAGGGTTCACGGTGCTGGGCTTCCCCTGCAATCAGTTCCTTGGCCAGGAGCCGGGCAGCGAAGAGGAGATCAAAACCTTTTGCAGCACCACCTATGGCGTCACTTTCCCGCTGTTCAGCAAAGTGGATGTCAACGGCGAACACCGCCACCCGGTATATCAGAAGCTGATTGCCGCCGCGCCCACCGCCGTCGCCCCTGAAGGCAGCGGTTTCTACGAGCGTATGGCCAGCAAAGGCCGCGCACCGCTCTATCCGGACGATATCCTCTGGAACTTTGAGAAGTTCCTGCTTGGCCGTGACGGGCAGGTGATCCAGCGCTTCTCGCCGGATATGGCGCCGAACGACCCGATGGTAACCGACGCCATTCAACAGGCACTGTCCCGCTAATGACGGAGCTGATGCAGCTCAGGGCGGTGGCGGTAGCAGACCGGCTTGGGCCCATTGACGCAAACGTCAGGGCCGGGGAGATTATTCATCTCGTCGGTCCAAACGGCGCGGGGAAAAGCACCCTGTTAAGCCGCATGGCGGGATTGTCGGAGGGAGAAGGGGAGATCCGCTTTCAGGGAGAACCCCTGCGGGCGTGGTCAGCCGCTGCGCTGGCCAGCCGGCGCGCCTTCCTGGCGCAGCAGCAGACGCCCCCCTTCGCCATGCCCGTCTGGCACTATCTGGCGCTGCATCAGCATGATAAAGCGCAGCAGGCGCTGCTGAGCGAAGTGGCAGATGCCCTGGGCATCGGGGACAAATTAACCCGTAATGTGGGCCAGCTCTCCGGCGGCGAATGGCAGCGCGTGCGTCTGGCGGCGGTGATCCTGCAAATTCACCCGGCAGGCAATCCGCACGGCCAGCTGCTGGTGCTGGATGAGCCGATGAACAGCCTGGACGTGGCGCAGCAGGTGGCGCTCGACCGGGCGTTAAGTGCCCTCGCACAGCGGGGCGTGGCAATTGTGATGAGCAGCCATGATCTGAACCATACCCTGAGGCATGCGCACCGGGTCTGGCTATTAAAGCGGGGCGAGCTGATTGCCAGCGGCCCCCGGGATAGCGTGTTAACCCCGCCCAATCTCGCCCGCGCCTACGGTATGCCGTTCCGCCGGCTGGATATCGAAGGTCACAGAATGATCATTTCCACCGCCCAGGAATAACCCCCTGTTGCGCCCTGGCGCTGACACAGGCTAAATTACGGAAAGGATAATAAAAAGCAGAGGATTGGTCTGAAATGCGATTCTGGTTTCCCCTTGTGGTCGCGCTATTGCTTGCAGGATGCAGTAGCCATCGTGCGCCGCCGCCGAATGCGCGGCTATCAGATTCGATTATGGTAATTGCTAATCTCAACGACCAGCTGCAGCACTGGCACGGCACCCCATATCGCTATGGCGGAATGAGCCGCGGAGGCATCGACTGCTCCGGCTTTGTGCTGATGACTTTCCGTGACAGATTCGATCTCCGGCTGCCGCGGGAGACGCGCCAGCAGGCGAAAATAGGCACCGAGATTAATAAAGACGAGCTGCTGCCCGGCGACCTAGTCTTTTTCAAAACCGGCTCCGGGGAGAGCGGTCTCCATGTCGGAATTTACGACACCGATAACCAGTTTATTCACGCCTCAACCAGTCGCGGGGTAATGCGCTCGTCGCTGGATAATGTCTACTGGCGTAAAAATTTCTGGCAGGCCCGCCGTATATAAACCGGTAGCGTCGCAGGACGCTACCGGTAAAAAATCACGCCTTTATATCGCCAGTGACATTATTTGTCATTAGGATAATTACTTATAAAATCTTACGCTTATCTAAAACTGGCTATTATGAGATATCCAGGATAAGATTATTTTCAGCTTAAGGATAATCCTAATTTTATAACGGGAAGAATGAAAGTCATCATATTAGTATCCAGGATATTGAATTGCATCACTGTATGTTTCAGGATGACACATAGCGTCAGAAGGACGGAGCCGGAGAGATGATTATTACGCTGGATAATGCATACCAGTCTGAACTATTAATACTGCCGGCCCGCAATCATTCAGGGACGCTAATGGGTTGCGAAATAAGTGCTAATTTTTCTGTCGTTAACTCGTCTGTCCGCATTCCTAATGAACTGATCCTGCCTGAGCTCACGGCAGAGCAGGAACTGGCGCTGTTTCAGGAAAAGCTGTCATTAGTCGAAAACTGCAAACTCTTTTTTATTCAGCATCAGTTAATTGCCTGGATAAATATTACGCCAACCATTGTTGCCTGGCTTATAAACGAAGGCAATGGCGATGCAATTTGCGAGCGTTATCCGTGGCTGGAGTTTACGGTAAATGAAAACTATCCCGATCTTAATAACGGGAATATGAATACATTGCTGACGACTTTCGCACGGCGTTTTCCGCTGGTACTGGCTAATTTTGGTGCCGGAGATGCGTCGACTAAAGCCATTTTTGATGGATTATTTAAACGTGTAGCGCTGGATAAAAACTTCATTCACCACTCTTTGACGGAACGTACTTTCGATCCTTTTTTGCGCGCGATCCTGATGCAGATAACCCCCTGCTGTCAGTCGGTCATGGTCGCAGGAGTGGACGATATCGCCACGCTCCAGCGTCTCTCGGCATATGAGTTCAGCGCTATGCAGGGAAACCTGTGGCCAGCCGTTACCGCGGGCAATATTACCTCGCTGGTGCAGTGATACCCCTGCTTTTACCCTGTGTTTAACTGCGGATAAACCCACTACACTAAAAGCAGGAGGACCTATGACCCTGTCTTTTACCGCACGCTGGCATGATGAATTGCCAGGATTCTATACCGCACTTAACCCCACACCGCTGAAAAACGCGCGCCTGGTCTGGCATAACGCCCCGCTTGCGGAGGAGCTGGCTATCCCCGCCTCGCTGTTTACCCCTGCACAAGGGGCGGGCGTATGGGGTGGCGAAACGCTGCTGCCGGGCATGAAGCCGCTGGCGCAGGTTTACAGCGGCCACCAGTTTGGCGTCTGGGCCGGGCAGCTTGGCGACGGGCGCGGGATCCTGCTGGGCGAGCAGCAGCTTGCCAACGGGCAAACCCTGGACTGGCACCTGAAGGGCGCCGGGCTTACCCCCTATTCACGCATGGGCGACGGGCGCGCGGTGCTGCGCTCGACTATCCGCGAGGCGCTGGCCTCTGAAGCCATGCACGCCCTTGGCGTTCCTACCTCCCGCGCGCTGTCGATTGTCACCAGCGATACCCCGGTGAGGCGTGAGACGGTAGAGCAGGGGGCGATGCTGATGCGTCTCGCCCAAAGCCATGTTCGCTTCGGCCATTTCGAACACTTTTACTATCGCCGCGAGCCGGACAAAGTGCGCCAGCTGGCGGATTTTGTTATTGCGCACCACTGGCCGCAGTTAAAGGGCGACGCCGATAAATACCGGCTCTGGTTCCGCGACGTGGTCGCCCGCACCGCCTCGCTGATGGCCTGCTGGCAGACGGTCGGCTTCGCCCATGGGGTGATGAATACCGATAATATGTCGATCCTGGGGCTGACCTTTGATTACGGCCCTTACGGCTTCCTGGATGATTATCAGCCCGGGTTTATCTGCAACCACTCCGACTATCAGGGGCGCTACAGCTTCGAGAATCAGCCCTCGGTGGGGCTGTGGAATCTCCAGCGGCTGGCGCAGGCCCTGTCGCCCTTTATCGACGTGGATGCCCTGAATGACGCCCTGGACAGCTATCAGGAAGTGCTGTTGCAGGAGTACGGCAAACTGATGCGCCGCAAGCTGGGGCTGATGACCCCGCAACAGGGCGACAATACCCTGCTGAACGCGCTCTTTACCCTGATGGCCCGGGAGGGCAGCGACTACACCCGCACCTTCCGCATGCTCGGCCAGACGGAGAAACAGAGCTCGGCTTCACCGCTGCGGGATGAGTTTATTGACCGCCAGGGCTTTGACGACTGGTTTGCCACTTATCGCAAACGTCTGCAGCAGGAGGAGGCGGACGATGCTGCCCGCCAGGCGCAGATGAACGGGGTGAACCCGGCGATGGTGCTGCGCAACTGGCTGGCACAGCGGGCTATCGAACAGGCGGAGCAGGGCGACTATACCGAGCTGCACCGGCTGAGTGAGGCGCTGCGCACCCCCTTTGCCGACCGGAACGATGATTACGTCAGCCGTCCGCCGGACTGGGGCAAGCGGCTGGAGGTGAGCTGCTCCAGCTAAGGGCTAACGCCTGCTGCCCTTACTTTGTGAGGATCAATTTTCCCGCATGGGTCTGGCGCAGCAGGTACTGCTGGCCATTATGTTCGATAACGACGCGACCCTCTTCGCCTAAGAGGGTTTTGCTGTTGATACAGCGATCGGACGCCTCGGGTACAGGCCGGGACCTGTTTTCCGGACGGGAAAGCGTTGCAGCACTGTTATCCATCGGTGGCATAGTGTTCTAAAATAGTAATCAACGTAACAATGATAATCATTATCATCATAACGTCTTTTACATCAAGCACTTTTGCCTGAAAAGGCGATGGCGCCCAGAAAAGAAAGTTGAGAAAAAGCAGGGTATTAGCGAAGAAAGCCCGGCGCATGCGCCGGGACAGATGTCAGAAGCGGCTATCAACCGCCGAGGCGAGTTTCTCTATCAGCAGTTCGGTATCTTCCCAGCTCAGGCAGGGGTCGGTAATGGACTGACCGTAGGTAATTGGCTGGCCCACCACCACTTTCTGGGTGCCTTCCTTGATAAAGCTTTCGGCCATCACGCCGGCAACGGCGGTAGAGCCGCTGCGGATCTGCTGACAAATGTCATCGCAGACGTCCAGCTGACGGCGATGCTGCTTCTGGCAGTTGCCGTGGCTGAAATCTACCACCAGCTGCTCGGGCAGATCGAATTCGCGCAGGGTCTCGCAGGCGTCGGCGATATCCTGAGCATGGTAGTTTGGCTTCTTGCCGCCACGCATGATGATGTGGCCGCCGGGGTTACCGCTGGTCTGGTAGATGGTCATCTGCCCGCGTTTGTCCGGGGAGAGGAACATATGGCTGGCGCGGGCCGCGCGAATGGCGTCCACCGCGATGCGGGTATTGCCGTCGGTACCGTTTTTGAAACCGACCGGGCAGGAGAGCGCCGAGGCCATCTCGCGGTGGATCTGGCTCTCGGTGGTGCGCGCGCCAATAGCGCCCCAGCTGATAAGGTCGGCGATAAACTGTCCGGTCACCATATCCAGAAACTCGGTGGCGGTAGGCACGCCCAGCTCGTTAACCTGCAACAGCAGCTTGCGCGCCAGCTCAATACCGTGGTTTACCCGGTAACTGCCGTTGAGATCCGGATCGGAGATCAGCCCCTTCCAGCCCACTACGGTGCGCGGTTTTTCAAAGTAGGTGCGCATCACAATTTCCAGCCGCGCGTGGTATTTGTCCCGCAGCCCTTTCAGGCGTTGGGCATAATCCATCGCTGCATCCAGATCGTGAATAGAGCAGGGGCCTACAATAACTAACAGGCGAGGATCGTCGCCATTAAGGATTTTTTCAATACGCTTACGTGACGTTGTCACGTTTTCTGCCACCCCGGCAGAGAGAGGATACCGCTCGGCCAGTTCGGCTGGCGTCACCAGGCTATCAATGCGCGCAGTGCGGAGTTCATCAGTTTTGTTCATGACTTATCTCAGAAATAGGCGGCTTCAACGGCAAAAGTGCCGGAAGTAATGGGCATCACGATAAACCAATCCTTGATGTTTTCAAGTATGAGGGTGATGCACATCACAATTCTGCGGGCAATGATAGCGGAAAATGACGCGTTGTACTAGCTAATTAGTACATGNNCTCGGCCAGTTCGGCTGGCGTGACAAGGGTATCAATGCGCGCCGTGCGGAGTTCATCGGTTTTGTTCATGGAATTTCTCAGAATGTAGTGCTTCATCGGCAACGGCCGGGAAGTGATGGGCATCACCTTAAACCAATCCCCGCTGATTTCAAGTGCAGGGCGTAAAGCGCCCTGCCGTTGCGAAGCAGTATATCTGGATTTGAATCATTGTACTAGCTTGTTAGTACATACGACGGCTCAGCCCCATGATATCCAGAATTTTGGTGGCGATCTCTTCTACCGAGTAATTGGTACTGTTCAGACAGGGGATCTGATTTTTACGATAGAGGGCTTC
>DKMV01000238.1 GCA_002469605.1 Leclercia sp. UBA7405 | reverse complement strand
TTCAAGACGACCAAAAAGCATGTTGGCGATGAGGATCCACTTCGCCACCGGATTCATGCTGGCAAAGTTATCCGCCACCACGCCCAGACCTGGCCCAAGGTTATTAAGCGTTGCCACCACGGAGGCGAACGCTGAAAAATCATCCACGCCGGTGGCGATAATCGCCAGCATGCTGACGATAAAGACCAGCGCATAGGCAGAGAAGAAGCCCCATACCGCTTCGAGGATACGTTCCGGCAGCGCGCGGTTGCCAAGCTTAATGCTGTAAACCGCGTTCGGATGGACGAGGCGTTTAAGCTCACGGTTCCCCTGCTTAAAGAGCAGCAGGATACGGATGACCTTCAGGCCGCCCCCCGTTGACCCGGCGCAGCCGCCGATAAAGGCGGAACAGAGCAGCAGCACCGGCAGGAACAGCGGCCAGCGGGCGATGCTATCGGTAGTAAAGCCAGCGGTGGTCGCCATCGACACTACCTGGAAGAACGCCTGGTTAAGCGTGGTCACTGCCGAGTTATAAACATCATGGAACCACAGCACCAGGGTACAGATGATTACCAGAGTCAACTGCACGCCAATAAACATGCGGAATTCCGGGTCGCGCCAGTACACCTTCAGGCTGCGCCCGCTCAGTAATGAGAAGTGCAGGCCATAGTTACAGCCGGAAATCAGTAAGAAGATAGCAATAATGGTGTTAATGGTCGGGCTGTCGAAGTAGCCGACGCTGGCGTCGTGGGTAGAGAACCCGCCGATGGCGATGGTCGCAAAGCTATGGCCGATGGCATCAAAGGCCGGCATGCCGGCGAACCACAGGGCCAGCGCGCAGGCGACGGTTAACAGCACGTAAATGAGCCACAGGGTTTTGGCGGTTTCGGCAATACGCGGGCGCATCTTATTATCTTTCAGCGGGCCGGGCATCTCCGCCCGATAGAGCTGCATGCCACCGACGCCCAGAATAGGCAGTATGGCCACCGCCAGTACGATGATCCCCATCCCGCCAAACCATTGCAGCATCTGCCGGTAAAAGAGAATGGCATGGGGCAGCGAATCCAGCCCCACCAGCGTGGTCGCCCCGGTCGTGGTTAGCCCGGAGAAGGATTCAAAGAAGGCATCGGTGACGGTCAGGTTAGGTTGTTCAGAGAAGATAAACGGCAGCGCACCCACGCTTCCCAGTACGGTCCAGAAAAGTACCACTATCAGGAACCCTTCACGGGATTTGAGTTCCCGCTTCTCACGCCGGTTTGGCCACCACAACAGTGAACCTATTACCAGTGCGGCAAAGAAGGTCTGGGTGAAGGCGCGACCCGCGCCGTCCCGATAGATAAGCGCCACCAGTCCGGGGAGGATCATCGTCCCGGAGAAAAGTATGACCAGCAATCCAACGATTCGGGTTATGGCGCGAAAGTGCATTTCTGCCGTTTCCTTTGGTATTCAAAAAGTAAGGTGGGGATTATTCTTCAATCGGCAGTAATTGCAACGCGCCGCGACTAAAATCAGCCAGTTTTGCTGAGAATACCGCCAGTTCCGCCTGAGGAAGCGCCACGCGCAACGTCACCGCCGCCTGGTAATCACTGTGCACTATCATGCCCTGACTAAGCCTGAGCAGCGACTCGATGCCGGATAACTGGGCATAATCGCACAATAAAGTATATTCGGTTAGCGGCGTTTTGCGGGTGGTCGTGAGCTGATTTAGCGCTTGCTGAACGCCCCCGCCGTAGGCTTTGACCAGCCCGCCGGTGCCTAACAGCACGCCGCCGTAGTAACGCACCACAACGGCGGCTATCTCGCCGACGCCGCTGCCCATCAGCTGGGAGAGCATCGGTTTACCTGCCGTTCCCGCCGGTTCACCGTCATCAGAGAAACCCAGCTGCTGCGAGTCGTTCGGCGGCCCGGCGACCCAGGCCACGCAGTGGTGGCGGGCGTCAGGATGTTCCGCTCTTACTGACTCAACGAAGGCTTTTGCCGCCTCCACGCCGTCGGTATGCGCCAACAGCGTGATAAAGCGGCTCTTCTTGATCTCTTCAACAAAGGTGACCGGCGCAGCCGGTATCAGCCAGCTATCCATCACGCCAGCTTCAGATCTCGCGTCATGTTTTCCGTACCGTTTTCGTGGATCACCACGTTATCTTCGATACGAATGCCGCCAAACGGCTTCAGTGCTTCAATTTTCTGCCAGTTGAAGTGTTTGCTGAACTGCCCTTCACGCCACGGCGCCAGCAGCGACTCGATAAAGTAGATCCCTGGCTCAATGGTCAGCACCATGCGCGGCTGCAGAATGCGGGTGCAGCGCAGGTAAGGATACTTAGATGGTGCAGCCAGATGGGTGCCGTTGTCATCCTGCATAAAGCCGGCGACATCGTGCACCTGCAGGCCCAACGGATGGCCGATGCCGTGCGGCATAAATGGCCCGGTCAGGTCGTTTTCTACCATCGCCTCTTCGCTGATGTCGTTAACAATCTGGTGCTTACGCAGCAGTTTCGCGATGCGCTGATGGAACTGCACGTGGATATCCACATAGTTAACGCCCGCCTTCATGGTGCCAATCAGCGCCAGCTGCTCGTCGTTAACATCTTTAATCAGCTGCGCGAAGTCGGTATCGCCGTTCGCCGCCCAGGTGCGGGTCAGGTCGGCGGCATAGCCGTTGTACTCCGCCCCGGCATCCAGCAGGAAGCTACGGATTTCAGAGGGCGCGCGGTGGTCCAGCTTCGTGTAGTGCAGCACCGAGGCGTGCTCGTTGAGCGCCACGATGTTGCTGTATGGCACGTCGGTATCGCGATGACCGGTGGCGGTAAGGTAAGCCAGATTGATATCGAACTCGCTCATGCCGGAAAGGAAGGCTTCCTGCGCGGCGCGATGGCCATTGACGGCCGTCTTCTGCGCTTCACGCATACAGGCCAGCTCGTAGTCGGTCTTGTAGGAGCGGTAATAGTGCAGGTAATCAATCACCCCTTTCGGGTTGATGTTATCCGCCGCGATATCCAGCCCCAGCGCGCGCTCGCGTACCGGGCCGATATAGGCGATGTTGCCGCGGGCGGCAGGCAGCTGGCTGCCGATGCCGTCTGCTTTTGGCAGGGCGATAACTTCTACGCTTTCTGTCCAGAAGGAGGTGGGCAGCGGCTCCACGTTGTGCCAGTAATCCACCGGCAGGTAGAACCAGAGTTTCGGCTTGTTCACGCCATCCACCAGCAGCCAGCAGTTTGGCACCTGGGTAACCGGCACCCAGGCTTTAAACTGCGGATTCACCTTAAACGGATAAGCGTGGTCATCAAGGAAGACATTCATCAGCTCGCCGGAGTGGATAAGCAGAGCATCCAGCTTAAAACGGGCCAGTACGTCGCGGGTACGTTCCTGTAGTGTATCAATATGATTTTTGTAGAGCGCGGCCAGTGAATCCATCATTATTCCTTTCGTTTTATTGACCCAGGTTCCCGCATCTTAGCACACCTCCCAACGGCTGCGTGATCTCCGCCGACCGTGATCAAACCTACAATTATTTAATGACTGATTTGCATTTTATTAACATAAATCCCACACTCCGCTTCATCTGGTATGACCAGATCCTACCGCTGGATTCAGGAGACCGACATGCTCTACAAAGGCGACACCCTGTACGTAGACTGGCTGGACGAAGGCATTGCCGAACTGGTGTTCGATGCCCCCGGCTCAGTAAATAAGCTTGATACCGCAACGGTGGCCAGTCTGGGCCGCGCGCTGGATGTGCTGGAAAAGCAAACCGATTTAAAAGGCCTGCTGCTGCGTTCCGAAAAAGCGGCGTTTATTGTCGGCGCAGACATTACCGAATTCCTTTCGCTGTTCCAGGTTCCGCAGGAGCAGCTGAGCCAGTGGCTACATTTTGCCAACAGCGTCTTTAACCGCCTGGAAGATCTGCCGGTACCGACCATCTCCGCCGTCAACGGCTACGCGCTGGGCGGCGGCTGCGAATGCGTGCTGGCAACCGATTATCGCCTTGCCACGCCGGATCTGCGCATTGGTCTGCCTGAAACCAAACTGGGCATCATGCCGGGCTTTGGCGGCTCGGTGCGCCTGCCGCGCCTGCTGGGTGCCGACAGCGCGCTGGAAATTATCGCCGCCGGGAAAGACGTGGGCGCCGATCAGGCCCTGAAAATCGGTCTGGTGGATGGGGTGGTAAAACCCGAAAAACTGCGCGAAGGCGCTATCTCTATTCTGCGCCAGGCGATCAAGGGCGATCTCGACTGGAAAGCAAAACGCCAGCCGAAGCTTGAGCCTTTAAAGCTCAGCAAAATCGAAGCGACCATGAGCTTCACCATCGCCAAAGGCATGGTGATGCAGACCGCGGGCAAACATTATCCGGCCCCTATCACCGCGGTGAAAACCATCGAAGCCGCCGCCCGCCTGGGCCGTGAAGAGGCCCTGAAACTGGAAAATCAGAGCTTCGTGCCGCTGGCGCACACCAACGAAGCGCGCGCGCTGGTCGGGATCTTCCTCAATGACCAGTATGTAAAAGGCAAAGCCAGACAGCTGACCAAAAACGTTGAGACGCCAAAACAGGCTGCCGTACTGGGCGCCGGGATCATGGGCGGCGGTATCGCCTATCAGTCCGCCTGGAAAGGCGTGCCGGTGGTCATGAAGGATATCAACGACAAATCGCTGACCTTAGGCATGACCGAAGCCGCCAAGCTGCTGAATAAACAGCTTGAGCGCGGCAAGATCGATGGCCTGAAGCTCTCCGGCGTCATCTCCACCATTCACCCGACCCTGGAATACAGCGGCTTCGACCGCGTGGACGTGGTGGTGGAAGCCGTCGTTGAAAACCCGAAAGTGAAAAAAGCGGTGCTGGCCGAAACCGAAGAGAAGGTGCGCCCGGATACCGTGCTGGCCTCTAACACCTCCACCATTCCTATCAGCAAGCTGGCAGGGGTGCTGAAGCGCCCGGAAAACTTCTGCGGCATGCACTTCTTTAACCCGGTACACCGCATGCCGCTGGTAGAGGTGATCCGCGGCGAGAAAACCTCTGAGGAGACCATCGCCAAAGTGGTGGCCTGGGCCAGCAAGATGGGCAAAACCCCGATTGTGGTCAACGACTGTCCGGGCTTCTTCGTTAACCGCGTGCTCTTCCCCTACTTCGCCGGCTTTAGCCAGCTGCTGCGCGACGGCGCGGATTTCCGCAAGGTTGATAAAGTGATGGAGAAGCAGTTCGGCTGGCCGATGGGCCCGGCGTATCTGCTGGACGTGGTTGGCATCGACACCGCGCATCACGCCCAGGCGGTGATGGCGGCGGGCTTCCCGCAGCGTATGCAGAAAGAGTACCGCGATGCCATCGACGCCCTGTTCGATGCTAACCGCTTTGGTCAGAAAAACGGTCTGGGCTTCTGGCGCTATAAAGAAGACAGCAAAGGCAAGCCGAAGAAAGAAGAAGATGCGGCGGTGGATGGCCTGCTGGCCGACGTGAGCGAGGCGAAACGCGACTTCAGCGATGAAGAGATTATCGCCCGCATGATGATCCCGATGGTGAACGAAGTGGTGCGTTGCCTCGAAGAGGGGATTATCGCCAGCCCGGCAGAAGCCGACATGGCGCTGGTCTACGGCCTTGGCTTCCCGCCGTTCCACGGCGGCGCGTTCCGCTGGCTGGACACCCTCGGCAGCGCAAAATATCTCGATATGGCGCAGCAGTACCAGCACCTCAGCCCGCTGTATGAGGTGCCGGAAGGGCTGCGGAATAAAGCGCGCCATAACGAACCCTACTATCCTCAGGTTGAGCCTGCCCGTCCGGTTGGCGAACTGAAAACGGCTTAAGGAGTCACAATGGAACAGGTTGTCATTGTCGATGCAGTTCGCACCCCGATGGGCCGTTCAAAAGGCGGTGCTTTTCGTAACGTGCGCGCGGAAGATCTCTCCGCGCACCTGATGCGTAGCCTGCTGGCGCGCAACCCGTCGCTGGACGCGGCCGCGCTGGACGATATCTACTGGGGCTGTGTGCAGCAGACGCTGGAGCAGGGCTTTAACATCGCCCGTAACGCCGCGCTGCTGGCAGAGATCCCCCACTCGGTACCGGCGGTCACCGTTAACCGCCTGTGCGGCTCCTCCATGCAGGCGCTGCACGACGCGGCGCGCATGATCATGACCGGCGACGCCCAGGCGTGCATGGTTGGCGGCGTGGAGCACATGGGCCACGTGCCGATGAGCCACGGCGTCGATTTCCACCCGGGCCTGAGCCGCAACGTGGCAAAAGCGGCGGGCATGATGGGCTTAACGGCGGAGATGCTGGCGCGTTTACACGGCATCAGCCGTGAAATGCAGGATCAGTTTGCCGCCCGCTCCCACGCCCGCGCCTGGGCAGCTACCCAGTCTGGTGCATTTAAGAACGAGATAGTGCCTACCGGCGGACACGATGCCGACGGCGTGCTGAAACAGTACTTCCACGATGAGGTAATCCGCCCGGAGACCACGGTTGAGGCGCTCTCGACGCTGCGCCCGGCCTTCGATCCGGTAACGGGAACGGTCACCGCGGGCACCTCTTCCGCCCTCTCCGACGGCGCCGCGGCCATGCTGGTGATGAGCGAAAGCCGCGCCCGGGAGCTGGGCCTGACGCCGCGCGCCCGCATTCGCTCGATGGCGGTGGTAGGCTGCGATCCGTCCATTATGGGTTACGGCCCGGTGCCGGCCTCAAAACTGGCGCTGAAAAAAGCGGGACTGTCTGCCAGCGATATCGATCTGTTCGAAATGAACGAGGCCTTTGCCGCGCAGATCCTGCCGTGCATTAAAGGTCTGGGGCTGATGGAGCAGATCGACGAGAAGATCAACCTCAACGGCGGCGCCATCGCGCTCGGTCACCCATTGGGCTGCTCCGGGGCGCGTATCAGCACCACCCTGCTGAACCTGATGGAGCGCAAAGACGCGCAGTTTGGTCTGGCGACCATGTGTATCGGCTTAGGCCAGGGCATCGCCACGGTATTTGAAAGAGTGTAAAAAGCATAATTCCTGTCTCCTTCGCGCGGCCGGTAAAAGGCGGCACGAAGGATGACGGAGAGGGGTTTAGTTGCCGTTTTCCCGCCTGTCAGGGGCGGGTTTTTTATTGGCAAAAAACAGAGCAAAAGTGCTACATTTTTGCACAGTGCGCTCAATGACGAGTGCTTATCACCCAGGGATGATGAAGATGAAAACCTACCTGCCCGTACTCTGCCTGTCACTGCTGTTTTGCGTCTCTCACGCCTCTGCCCGTCAGGCTGTTGCTGACGATCGTCAGGCGAGCGAGGGCTGTCTTCGCGAAGTGAAAATCCGCTATCAGCACAATCCGCAGGTTTTGGCATTACTGAAGGAGGCGCAGGTGAAAGAGTTCACCCTTGAGCGCTATGACGAGAAGGTCGGTAGCCAGCACGTGGCCAGCGAAATCATCGCCGCCCTCGCCCGCCACGACCGTACCGTAGGGCAGATCCTTTGCCTTACGCAGGATGAAACCATTTTATATTCGCACTTCTTTAGCGCTGACGCGCAATCAGGCGTCAGATAAAGGCGAAGGCGTCGCCAAAGAGGCGGTCTTCGCGCGCGCCGCGTTCATTACAGAACAGATCGCGCGCGATTTTCGCCATCTCAAAACGCCCGGCAATGTAAATGTCGTGTTCCGCCAGGGTGTCGTGATCCTGCAGCACGGCGGTCAGCACGGTACCGCTGCGGCCACGCCAGCCCTCTTCCGGCTGCTCAACCACCGCCTCGATGCGCAGATTCGGGTGGTTAACGCTCAGGGCTTCCAGCTCAGACAGGTCGTACAGATGCTTCTCTTCGCGGCCGCCCCAGTAGATGGTGATATCACGGTCAGGGTTGCGCGCCAGCGCGGTCAGCAGAATAGAGCGCACGTAAGAGAAGCCGGTGCCGCCGGCAATCAGGATCAGCGGACGCTCTTCGTCATCGCGCAGCCAGGCTTCGCCGTGCGGGATATCAATTTCAATTTGGCGCTCTTTCAGAATGCGATCCATTACCGCCATGGCATACAGGTTCAGCTCAGACGCACCAATGTGCAGCTCGATAAATTCCTGCTCGGCGGGCGTAGAGGCCATCGAGAAAGGACGCTTATCACGCTCATCCATCACCACCATCAGATACTGGCCGGCGCGGAAAGAGAAGGCCGCTTCAGGCACTAAACGGACGCGATATACGGTGTCGGTGATAGCGTCTACCGAGGTCACTTTACAGCTTAAGGTTGTCATTCGCTCTCTCTGTCTGTCGGTAAGTCTACAGGGCTTAACGGTCGGAATCCGGCCTACCGTTATTCATTATGGCCAGTTCATCCCAGATCGCGTCAATTCGCGCCGTCACCTCAGGATCTTTTTTGATCGGTCGACCCCATTCACGCTGGGTTTCGCCGGGCCATTTATTGGTGGCATCCAGTCCCATTTTTGAGCCAAGACCGGAGACCGGCGAGGCAAAGTCCAGATAATCAATCGGCGTGTTTTCAACTAACACGGTATCGCGCGCCGGATCCATACGGGTGGTAATGGCCCAGATAACGTCGTTCCAGTCGCGGGCGTTGACGTCATCATCGCAGACGATAACAAATTTGGTATACATAAACTGGCGCAGGAAGGACCAGACGCCCATCATCACGCGCTTGGCATGGCCCGCATACTGCTTCTTGATAGTGACCACGGCCAGACGGTAGGAGCAACCTTCCGGCGGCAGATAGAAGTCGACAATCTCCGGGAACTGCTTTTGCAGGATCGGCACAAAGACTTCGTTCAGCGCCACGCCGAGCACCGCCGGTTCATCCGGCGGACGGCCGGTATAGGTGGAGTGGTAAATGGCATCTTCACGCTGGGTAATGTGGGTCACGGTAAAGACCGGGAAGTCATCGACTTCGTTGTAATAACCGGTGTGGTCACCGTAGGGTCCTTCCGGCGCCATCTCGCCCGGCTCGATGTAGCCTTCCAGCACGATCTCAGCGCTGGCGGGCACCTCCAGATCGTTGGAGATACACTTCACCACTTCGGTTTTCGTCCCGCGCAGCAGGCCAGCAAAGGCATATTCCGACAAGGTATCCGGCACCGGCGTCACGGCGCCGAGAATAGTGGCCGGATCGGCCCCCAGCGCCACGGAGACCGGGAAGCGCTCGCCCGGATGGGCCGCGCACCACTCCTGAAAATCAAGCGCACCGCCGCGATGCGACAGCCAGCGCATAATGAGTTTATTTTTACCGATTAACTGCTGGCGATAGATGCCAAGATTCTGGCGCTCTTTATGCGGGCCGCGGCTTACCGTCAGCCCCCAGGTGATGAGCGGGGCGGCATCTTCCGGCCAGCACTGCATAATGGGAATACGGGTCAGATCCACCGCATCGCCTTCGATAATCTTCTGCTGGCAGGGGGCACCGCGCAGCCGTTTGGTCGGCATGTTCAGCACCTGCTTAAACTGCGGCAGCTTATCGAAGAGATCGCGGAAACCTTTGGGTGGCTCCGGCTCTTTTAAGAAGGCCAGCAGCTTACCCACTTCACGTAACGCGCTGACATCTTCCTGCCCCATCCCCATCGCCACGCGCTTCGGCGTGCCAAAAAGGTTACAGAGCACCGGCATGTCGTACCCTTTAGGGTTTTCAAACAGCAGCGCCGGACCACCGGCACGCAGGGTGCGGTCGGCGATTTCTGTCATTTCCAGATAGGGATCAACAGGAAGCGTAATACGTTTGAGTTCGCCCTGCTTTTCCAGCAGCGTCAGGAAGTCGCGTAGATCGTTGTATTTCATGCAGTTAATCTTGGCCTCTCGGTAAGCGCTTCATTATACGGCGTAAGCCCGCGCGATGCTGTATTTTTGTTAAATTAGCGTGAACTTTCGCCTTGTGCTTTCTGCCCGGCCATTATAATCAACTTAGCGATCCCGCCTGGGTTTTGGTATGCTTGCGCCCGGAATTAGGGGAAAGAGTGATTATGCAGGCCTGGTATTTACTGTATTGCAAACGCGGTCAGCTTCAGCGCGCGCAGGAACATCTTGAACGTCAGTCGGTCAACTGCCTGACGCCGACGATCACGCTTGAAAAGATACAGCGCGGCAAACGCACGATGGTGAACGAGCCGCTTTTCCCGAACTACCTGTTCGTGGAGTTTGACCCGGAGGTGATCCATACCACCACCATTAGCGCGACGCGCGGCGTAAGCCACTTTGTGCGTTTTGGCGCGCATCCGGCGGTGGTCCCCTCGTCGGTCATTCACCAGCTCTCGATCTATAAGCCAGAGAACATCACCGACCCGGATACCCCTTATACCGGCGATAACGTGGTGATCACCGAAGGGGCATTTGAGGGGCTGGTCGCCATCTTCTCCGAGCCCGACGGCGAGGCGCGCTCTATGCTGCTGCTCAACCTGCTGAACAAGCAGGTCCGGCAGAGCGTTAAAAACACCGCGTTTCGCAAAGTTTAAAAGCTTACCCCGAACAGACGGCGCACGTTGTCATCCGTCTGCGCCGCCAGCCATGCGGCCTCTTCGCCGCGCCAGTAGGCCACGCGCGCCAGAATATGCCCCAGATAAGCAGGCTCATTGCGCCGCGAGGCCGGTTTTGGCGTCATATCGCGCGGCAGCAGATAAGGCGCATCCGTTTCGATCAGCAGCCTGTCTGCCGGGATAACCGGCAGCAGCTCCCGCAGCTCAAGCCCGCGCCTTTCATCGCAGACCCAGCCGGTGATCCCAAGATATAAGCCTTTATCAAGACACTCAATCGCCTGCTGGCGGGAGCCGGTAAAGCAGTGCAGCACGGCACCGGGCAGCTTATCCAGCCAGGGTTCGAGCAGCTCAAGAAAACGTGAATGGGCATCCCGGCAGTGCATAAACACCGGCATATTCAACTCTGCCGCCAGCGCCAGCTGGGCGGTAAAGGCGTGCTCCTGCTCGGCGGGAGTGGAAAAGTTACGGTTAAAATCGAGACCGCATTCACCAATAGCCACCACCTGCTCAGTGCGGGCCAGCGCGCGCAGCGTATCGGCGCTCTCTGGCGTCCAGCTGCTGCTGTCGTGCGGATGCACCCCGGCGGTTGACCAGCAGTGGGGATAGCGCGCGGCCAGCCGCTGCGCCTGCTCGCTTTCATGCAGATTAGTGCCGGTCAGCAGCAGGCCGTTAACCCCGGCGGCAAATGCCCGCGCCACTACTTCATCGCAATCTTTGGCAAACTGTGAACTGGTCAGATTCAGGCCGATATCAAACATGGTTACTCCCATATAACAACCGCCCTGACGGGCGGCTGGTTTTACTCTTCTGTGGTTTCTTCGGGATCGTCTTCGTCCCGGTGATGGCGACCTTTGCCAACGTAGAAGCGCGAGAAGAACACCCCTACTTCGAACAGGCAGTACATCGGGATCGCCAGCAGGGTTTGCGAGAAGACGTCCGGCGGCGTCAGCAGCATACCGACTACAAAGGCACCGACCAGAATATAGGGGCGTTTTTTACGCAGATCGGCAGGCGTGGTGATGCCCACCCAGCAGAGCAGCACGATGGCAACCGGCACCTCAAAGGCAACGCCAAAGGCCATAAACAGGGCCATGACAAAGCTGAGGTAGCTGGCGATATCGGTGGAGACCTGCACCCCTTCCGGTGCGGTATGGGTTAAGAACCCAAACGCCAGCGGGAAGACCACAAAGTAGGCGAACGCCATCCCGATATAGAACAGCAGTGAACTGGAGACCAGCAGCGGGATCACCAGACGGCGTTCATGTTTGTAGAGGGCGGGCGCCACAAAGGCCCATACCTGATACAAAATTACCGGCGCAGAGGCAATCAGCGATACCCAGAAAGTCAGCTTAATGGGGGTAAAGAACGGCGAGGCCACGTCGGTGGCAATCATGGTCGCGCCCAGCGGCATCTGTTTAATCAGGGGGGAAGAGACCACCTGATAGATGTCGTTAGCGAAATAGACCAGCCCTAAGAAAATGATGCAAACCGCGATAATGCAGTTCAGCAGGCGTTTACGCAGCTCAATCAGGTGCGTAATCAGCGGTTGAGTTTCATCTACTGCCATGTTTACGCTTTATCACTCGACGAGGTGGAAGGTTCGGGGTCGGCTGCGGGAGCAGCTGCGGCCTTAGCGGCGGGCGCTGCGGTCTGCTCCGGTTTTTTGCCGGGAGCGTCGGCTGGCGTCTGTTCAGGCGAACTGGCCTGATGCTCGGCGCTGGCAGGCGTTACGCCTTCGTGCTGCGCTTCGTTGTCTTTCACCAGCGGGTTACGGATGGTGTTAGCTTCGTCGCTTGCTCTTTCCGGATCGTTAACGCTGTAGGTGCGTTTCATCGACTCAGCGGCTTCGCGCAGCTCGTCCATCGAGGCTTTCAGTTCTGGCGTCAGGTTTTCCATGCTCGCCTTCTCAACCTTTTTCAGGCTGTCCTGAAACTCCTGCAGCTTGAGTTCCTGCGTCAGTTCGTTCTGCACCGTGGTCGCCAGCGAGCGCAGGGCGCGCACCCAACCGGCTACCGTTTTCACGGCCACCGGCAGACGCTGTGGCCCCAGCACAATGAGGCCAATCACGAATACCAGCAGCAGTTCACTAAAACCAATATCGAACACGACTTACACCTGCTCATTATCGTGGCGTTTTGCATCTTCCTTTTTAGCATCAACCTGTTTTTCAGCGAGGGTTTTGGCAGGGAACTCAGCGTCCTGACTGGTTTTATCCTGCTTATTTTCATCATCGCCCATGGCTTTCTTAAAGCCTTTAATGGAAGCGCCCAGATCGGAACCGATAGAACCGAGTTTTTTAGTGCCGAACAGCAGCACAACGATGACGGCAATAATCACTAATTGCCAGATACTGATACCACCCATACATCTTCCTCAGTTAGAAATCATTAGATATTAAGCGCGCAGTATACGTGATGCGACCGCGCAAATCAGCGCGTTTTACGCCAGCCGGCAAGCCAGACTACCAGCCCTGCGGCCATTAGCCAGGCGGGTGCCATCTCCCAGTCAGGACGATTAATCAACAACAGCGTACCGCTTAAGAGCAGAGTCGCGCCAATACCGAAAAGGTAACGGGACTGACCCTGACGAACGTGATTGGTTTGCAGCTCGCGAGCGATTTTATCGACACTGTGCTGCAAGTTCTTGCTCTGACGCAAACTGTCGTAAATCAGCTCCGGGATCTCCGGCATCTTTTCGATCCAGAACGGTGCTTTTTCTTTCAGCGAGCGGGTGAGCGCGGGTAAGCCGACCTGGTCTTTGATCCAGGACTCCAGGAAGGGTTTCGCCGTCTTCCACAAGTCTAACTGAGGATAGAGCTGGCGGCCTACGCCCTCAACGTAAAGTAATGTTTTTTGCAGTAAAACAAGCTGCGGCTGCACTTCCATATTGAAGCGGCGGGCAGTATTGAACAGGTTCAGCAGCAC
>DKMV01000212.1 GCA_002469605.1 Leclercia sp. UBA7405 | reverse complement strand
GGTGGCGTTTATCGCCCAGTCGGAATATGCCCTGGGCACCTCGTTGCTCTCCCGGCCTATTGTCACCGGTTTATTAACCGGGCTGGTGTTAGGCGATGTTCAAACGGGCGTCATTATGGGCGCGACCCTGGAGCTGGCGTTTATCGGATCGTTTTCGGTAGGGGCCTCAATTCCGCCGGACGTAGTGACCGGCGGGGTGCTGGGGGTGGCGTTTGCTATCACCTCCGGGGCGGGAACGGAAACGGCGCTGCTGCTCGGGCTGCCCATCGCTACCCTGACGCTGGTGCTGAAAAACGTCTATCTCGGCATGTTTATTCCCATGCTCAACCAGAAAGCGGATAGCTATGCCGAACAGGCCGATACCCGAGGTATCGAGCGGATGCACCTGATCGCCGGCTTTGGCCTCTCCCTGATGCTGGCGGCGGTGGTCACCGTTTCGTTCCTGGTAGGGAGTAGCGCGGTGAAATCACTGCTGGATGCCATTCCGGAGTTTGTTAAGCATGGGCTAAGCGTGGCGACAGGGATTATTCCCGCGCTGGGCTTTGCAATGCTGGCTCGCCTGCTAATCAACAAAAAAGTGGCACCCTTTTTCTTCCTCGGCTTTGCGCTGATGGCATACCTGAAAATCCCCGTCACCGGCATCGCCATTCTGGGCGCCATTGTCGCGGTGGTGATGGTCAACACGACGGCACATAACGCTCCCCGTACTACCACCGATCAAGGAGTCAGCGATGACGACGAAGATTTCTGAAGAGACCCTGCCTCAGGTGCAGGATGAGAACGCGATTAACGCCCGCGATCTGCGCCGGGTGTTCTGGCGGTCGTTCCAGATGGAGTTCTCCTGGAACTATGAGCGGCAGATGAACCTCGCCTTTGTCTATGCCCTGATCCCGGTGCTGAAAAAGCTCTATCCGCAAAAGTTGGAGCTGGCCGCGGCGTTAAAACGCCACCTGGTGTTCTTCAACACCACGCCGCATATCGTCACCCTGCTGCTGGGCATCACTACGGCGATGGAGGAGAAAAACAGCCAGCAGCAAGAGATGGACGGCACGGCGATCGACAACGTCAAGGCGTCGCTGATGGGGCCGCTGGCCGGGCTGGGGGACTCCTTCTTCTGGGGCACGCTGCGCCTGATCGCCACCGGCATCGGCACCAGCCTGGCGCTGCAGGGGAGCATTCTGGGCCCAATCCTGTTCCTGCTGGTATTCAACGTGCCGCACATTCTGGTGCGCTGGCTCTTTACCCGCTGGGGCTACGTGCTGGGCACCGGGGTGCTCCATCGGGTGCAGAAGAGCGGAATGATGGAGAGCCTCACCTACGGCGCATCCATTATCGGCCTGATGGTGGTAGGGGCGATGGCCGCCTCGATGATCAACATCACTATCCCTATCTCCTTCGGCGCGGGGGAGGCGAAAACCCAGGTTCAGGAGATCATCAACAACATTATGCCCTGCCTGCTGCCGCTCATCAGCTTCGGCATCGTCTACTGGCTGCTGGGGCGCAAGGTAAAACCGCTGACCATCATCGGTGGCATGGCGCTGGTGGGGATTTTCGGCTCGTGGATTGGCCTGTTTTAAGCGGAGATAACGATGCAACCGACAATGATGACCTATATCAGGGAAGAGCCTGAGGCGCTGGCAAAGATCCTCCAGGACTACCCGGACAATTTTGCGGCCCTGGAGACTTTTGCCCGCCAGCATCCGGTTCGACGCCTGCTGGTGCTGGCGACCGGTTCGTCGCTGAATGCGGCGCTGTGCGCGCGTTACTTTTTTGAGCAGCGTTTCGGCCTGCTCGTTGAGATTAAAGAGCCCTACAACTTTGTTCACTATGAAGCTATCGACCCGCACACGGATATGGTGCTGATCGTCTCTCAGAGCGGCAAAAGCGCCTCGACGCTGGCGGCAATGGAGAAAGTGCAGGCGGCGGGGCTGCCGGTGTTTGCCCTGACCTCGGATCCGGATAGCCCGATTGGCCGCCGCTGCGACCACGTGCTGGATATTCATACCGGCATCGAGAAGGTGGGATTCGTGACCCTCGGCTTTAGCGCCACGGTGCTGAATCTGCTGCTTGTGGCGCTCACCCTCGCCCGGGCGCAGCAGCAGATTGCTGAGCGGGAAGCAGGCGAATACCTTGAGGCCTTAAGCCTGCTCGCGGCGGCGATCCCCGACACCATTACCCGCACGGAGGCGTTTTTCGCGCGGCACATGGACAGCCTCGGGGCCGGAACGCGCTTCGTGGCCATTGGCGAAGGCGCTCTGACCGGCGTGGCCAAAGAGTTCGAAACCAAGTTTACCGAAACGGTACGGGTGCCCTCCAGCGGGTTTGAGCTGGAAGCTTACATGCACGGCCCATACCTGGAGGCAAACGCGCAGCACGTGATGTTCTTTATTGAGGATGCGCCAAACCCGCGCCTGCGGGCGCTCAGGGACTATATGTCCCCAGCGGTGAACCGGGCGTTTCTGGTCACCCTGACGGGCGAGGAAAAGGAGAACACCCTGGCGCTGAACTGCCACCTTCCGCATCTGCTGTCGCCGCTGCTGTTAATTGTTCCCATGCAAATCCTGGCCTGGCGAACCGCCGGCGCTAAAGGCATCGATCTCTCGGTGCGTATTTTCGATGACTTCGACAGGGTTCTGAAAAGTAAAATCTAAAGGAGATCAGCTATGTTAGGTTTTAATCAGGACGAGTACCTGACCAGTGCTCGTGAGATTGTTGCTGCGCGTAAACAGGCAGAACATGTCGCTGACGATATTTATCAGCAAGGCTTCAGCTCGCTATTTTTCGCCTCGGTAGGGGGCTCGTTAGCGCCAATGATGGCGATTAACGCCTTCGCCCGGGAATTAACCGACATGCCGGTTTATCTTGAGCAGGCGGCCGAGTTAATTTACGCCGGTAATAAACGGCTAAATAAAGATTCGGTGGTGATTACCCTGTCAAAATCGGGTGATACCAAAGAGTCGGTAGAAATTGCCGAATGGTGTAAAGCGCAGGGGATCCGCGTGGTGGCGATTACCCGAAACAGCGACTCGCCGCTGGCGAACGCCGCCACCTGGCATATTCCGATGCGTCACAAGAACGGCGTCGAATATGAATATATGCTGCTCTACTGGGTATTCTTCCGTCTGCTTAATCGTAACGGCGATTTTGAAGAATATGAGCAATTTGCCAGCCAGCTGGAATTATTGCCTGAGAATCTCCTGAGTGCCAAACGGCAGTTCGATCCGCAGGCCGCGGCAATCGCCCAAAAATATCATAGTGCCGATTATATGATGTGGATTGGCGGCGCGGAGATGTGGGGGGAAGTCTATCTCTTCTCGATGTGTATTCTGGAAGAGATGCAGTGGAAGCGGACGAAATCTGTCTCCTCGGCGGAGTTTTTCCACGGCACGCTGGAGCTGCTGGAAAAAGAGGTGCCGCTTTTCCTGGTGAAAGGTGAGGGCAAATGCCGCCCGCTGGATGAACGGGTGGAGCGTTTTGCGGCGAAAATTACCGATAACCTGGTGGTGCTCGATCCGCGCGACTACCCGCTGTCGGGGATTGACGATGCGTTTCGCTGGCTGCTGGCGCCGTGCATCGTCTCCACGTTGCTGGTTGACCGTCTGGCCGCCCATTTCGAACACTGCACCGGCCACAGTTTAGATATCCGCCGCTACTACCGTCAGTTCGAGTATTAAATAAAAAAGGGGACCCGAGGTCCCCTTTTTGAGCGCAGGCCGTGGCGATTAAACCCGGCTACCCCACAGGTCGTACTCGTCGGCGTTTTCCACCTTCACGCGGATCACATCCCCCGGCTTCACCGCGGTTTCGCCGTTCAGGTAGACCGCGCCGTCGATTTCCGGGGCGTCGGCCATACTGCGGCCGATGGCGCCTTCTTCATCCACTTCGTCGATAATGACCATGATTTCACGGCCCACTTTCTCCTGCAGACGTTCGGCGGAGATCTGCTGCTGGAGCTGCATAAAGCGGTTCCAGCGCTCCTCTTTGATCTCTTCCGGCACCTGGTCGGCCAGCTCGTTGGCGGTGGCGCCTTCAACCGGGCTGTATTTGAAGCAGCCCACGCGGTCCAGACGCGCCTCTTTCAGGAAGTCGAGCAGCATCTGGAAATCTTCTTCGGTTTCACCCGGGAAGCCCACGATAAACGTAGAGCGCAGCGTCAGCTCCGGACAGATCTCACGCCAGCGTTTGATGCGCTCCAGCGTACGCTCCACGGCGCCCGGACGCTTCATCAGCTTCAGGATGCGCGGGCTGGCGTGCTGCAGCGGAATGTCCAGATAGGGCAGGATTTTGCCTTCCGCCATCAGCGGAATAACGTCGTCAACGTGCGGGTAAGGGTAGACGTAGTACAGACGTACCCAGACGCCGAGCTTCGCCAGCTGTTCGCACAGACCCACCATGCTGGTTTTCACCGGCTCGCCGTTGTGGAAGCCCGCGCGGTGCTTCACGTCCACGCCGTAGGCGGAGGTGTCCTGGGAAATTACCAGCAGCTCTTTCACGCCCGCATCGGCCAGGCGTTTGGCTTCGGCCAGCACTTCGCCAATCGGACGGCTGACCAGATCGCCACGCATAGAGGGGATGATGCAGAAGGTGCAGCGGTGGTTACAGCCTTCAGAGATCTTCAGGTAGGCGTAGTGGCGCGGAGTGAGCTTCACGCCCTGTTCCGGCACCAGGCTCAGGAAGGGGTTGTGCTTGGGTTTTGGCACGTAGTGGTGCACGTGTTCCAGCACCTGTTCGTAGCTGTGCGGCCCGGTGATCTCCAGCACCTTCGGGTGCACTTCGCGGATCTGATCCACTTTGGCGCCCAGGCAGCCGGTGACAATCACCTTGCCGTTTTCGGTCAGGGCTTCACCGATGGCTTCGAGGGACTCCTGCACGGCGCTGTCGATAAAGCCGCAGGTATTCACGATAACCATGTCTGCATTGTCGTAGCTCGGCACCACGTCATAGCCTTCGGTACGAAGTTCAGTCAGGATACGTTCTGAATCCACCAGGTTTTTCGGGCAGCCCAGGGAGACGAAGCCGATTTTCGGCTGGTGCGTAACATTGCTCATAGATTAAAAAGTAGTCAGTTATAGGATTCTCAGGGCAGGGATTGTACAGAGTTCCTCGCGGGAATTATAGCGCTCTGTGTATGACAGCGAGACGCCAGGTGACTGTTGTAACATTGTAAATAATGTTAAGCGCTGATGCTTTATTGACCTGCCGCATAACCCTGTACAAAAAATAGCCATATCCTTAATGAACACAAGGCTGATAAGGGGGAAAGAGCATGTCCGTTGACAGACTGAAACGCGATCTTCTTAACAAGCTGATTAATGCCCGCATCGATCTCGATGCCTATCTGCAGTTAAGAAAAGCCAAAGGCTATATGTCAGTCAGCGAAAGCGACCAGCTACGCGATAACGTCTTTGAACTCTGCAATTTTGTGCGCGAAAAAGCGCCCGTCCTCAAAGAGCATTACCCCGTCGATGAACAGACCACGCTGTTACGCGCGGCGCGGGCGCTCTCTGCCGCGGGCGTCTGCATGATGACCGGATGCCACGACTGCCCGACGTTTATCGCCGTCGATGCCGCGAAGCTGGAAAATTGCCTGACTGAGTTAACGCTCTGTATTCAGTCGCTGAAATCACACACGCCTCTGATCCAGAGCTAAGCCCCGGGGGAGGCGACTCCCCCTTCTGTTTAAGCTTTTGTAAAAGTGATAACGCACTCGGCCTGCGTGGCTAATCTTTATGCCATACGTCGAAAAGGAGTGCGTTATGCGTCGATCTGCGCTTATTTCCCTGCCCCTGCTATTAATTTCTGCCTCGCTGCTGGCCGCACCCGCGGCGGTAAAAGTGGAGGTGCTGCAAAATAAACTCGATCACCCCTGGTCGCTCGCCTTCCTGCCGCAGGACGGGGGAATGCTGATCACCCTGAAAGGGGGCCAGCTAAAGCGCTGGCAGGCGGGGAAAGGGCTCTCCGACCCTATCGTTGGCGTCCCGGATGTCTGGGCGAACGGGCAGGGCGGCCTGCTGGACGTGGTGCTGGCACCCGATTTTGACACCTCGCGCCGGGTGTGGCTCAGCTACGCCGAAGCGGGAAACGACGGCAAAGCCGGTACCGCGGTAGGCTACGGGCGCTTAAGCGATGATTACAGCCGTCTGGAAGACTTTAAGGTGGTGTTCCGCCAGCAGCCGAAGCTCTCGACCGGCAACCACTTTGGCGGCCGCCTGGTCTTCGACGGCAAGGGCTATCTCTATATTGGCCTTGGCGAGAACAACCAGCGCCCCACCGCGCAGGAGCTGGATAAACTGCAGGGTAAAGTGGTGCGCCTCACCGAACAAGGGGAGATACCGAAGGATAACCCCTTTGTGAACCGCGCCGGCGCCCGTCCGGAGATCTGGTCTTACGGCATTCGCAACCCGCAGGGGATGGCGATGAACCCCTGGAGCGATACCCTGTGGCTTAACGAGCACGGCCCGCGCGGCGGGGATGAGATTAATATCCCGGAGAAGGGCAAAAACTACGGCTGGCCGCTGGCGACCCACGGCGTCAACTATAGCGGCCTGCCTATCCCCGAGGCGAAAGGCGAACACCACGAAGGCACCGAGCCGCCGCTGTTTGTCTGGAAAAAATCCCCGGCGCTAAGCGGCATGGCCTTCTATCACAGCGATGTATTCCCCCAATGGAAAAACAAGCTGTTTATCGGGGCGCTGAAAGATAAAGATGTGATTGTGCTTAACGTTAACGGCAATAAGGTGACCGAAGAGGGACGGATACTCGGCGATCGGGATCAGCGCATCCGCGATGTGCGGGTCGGGCCGGATGGCTATCTGTACGTGCTGACGGACGAAACGGACGGGCAGCTGTGGAAAGTGAGCCCGTCCGGGAGCTGATTACGTAACCGGGATCATCACCACGTTCCGGTAGGCCGGACGCTCGCTCAGGGCCTGGAGCCAGCGCTCAAGGTGCGGGCGCGGCGTCCAGCTCAGACCGATGTTGGTGAGGTTCCAGACGAAGGGGGCCACGGCGATATCCCCGGTGCCAAACTCATCCCCGGAGAACCAGCGTTGGTTGGCCAGCGTCTCGTCCATCATGGCAAACAGCTTTTCACAGCTCTCTTTTGCCGCCTCGATGGCCGGGTAGTCGCGTTCGGCTTCCGGGGTTCTGACCAGCCCCATCAGGATCACCCGGTGCGCCGGGGAGAGGGTCTGGTTAGCCCAGTCCATCCACTTTTCACCTTCGGCGCGGCGGGCCGGAGCCTCGATCCACAGGCTACCCTGACCATACTGCGCAGCCAGGTAGCGCACGATGGTATTGGATTCCCACAACGTGACGCCGGTTGCGTCATCACGCAGCAACGGCACCAGCCCGTTTGGGTTCATCGCCAGATAATCGGGCTCCTGATTAACCCCAAACTGCAGGCCAGCCATGATCTGGTTGAATGCGATATCCAGCTCTTCCAGCGTCCAGAGCACCTTTTTGACGTTGGTCGAATTATTTCTGCCCCACAGCGTAATCATATGCACCCCTGTTAGTGTCGAATCGATCCCAAGGTTGATATAAACCAAACAATTACGCAACAACCGCGAAAAAAATCGCTGACGTCAAAGCGGATCGGGGCCATATTGCGTAAACTTTAAAAACTTTACCTGGATTTGGTTTAACTGAAGTCGTTAGTACGTTATTACTCATCGCTTCTTGCGACACGGCAGCGTGGCGTGATTTTTAGAATGGAAACTCGGGTGGCACTATGACGCGAAAAACAACCTCTCTGCGCAGCCTGGCGGCAGGCTCAGCGCTCCTTTTCCTTTTTGCACCTTCGCTGTATGCAGCGGAACAGGCGGCGCCGGAAGCCCCGCCGGTGGATGCGCGCGCATGGATCCTGATGGATTATGCCAGTGGCAAAGTGCTGGCGGAGGGGAATGCCGATGAAAAACTCGACCCTGCCAGCCTGACGAAAATCATGACCAGCTACGTGGTGGGCCAGGCGCTGAAGGCGGGCAAAATCAAGCTCACCGATATGGTCACCATCGGCAAAGACGCCTGGGCGACCGGTAACCCGGCCCTGCGCGGTTCGTCGGTGATGTTCCTCAAGCCGGGCGACCAGGTGGCGGTTTCCGACCTGAATAAAGGGGTGATTATCCAGTCGGGCAACGACGCCTGTATTGCGCTGGCTGATTACGTGGCCGGCAGCCAGGACTCTTTTATCGGCCTGATGAACGGCTACGCCCAGAAGCTGGGCTTAACCAATACCACCTTTAAAACCGTGCACGGCCTGGACGCGCCGGGGCAATTCAGTACCGCCCGTGATATGGCGCTGCTGGGCCGGGCGCTGATCCACGACGTGCCGGAAGAGTATGCGATCCATAAAGAGAAAGAGTTTACCTTCAATAAGATCCGCCAGCCGAACCGTAACCGCCTGCTCTGGAGCAGCAACGTTAACGTCGATGGCATGAAGACCGGCACCACCGCCGGGGCCGGTTATAACCTGGTGGCGTCGGCCACCCAGGGCGATATGCGTCTGATCTCCGTGGTGCTGGGTACCAAAACCGACCGCATTCGTTTTAACGAGTCAGAGAAGCTGCTGACCTGGGGCTTCCGTTTCTTTGAAACCGTTACCCCCATCAAACCCGATGCCACCTTTGTGAGCCAGCGCGTCTGGTTCGGCGACAAGAGTGAGGTCAATCTCGGGGCAGGTGAAGCGGGCTCGGTGACCATTCCGCGTGGCCAGCTGAAAAACCTGAAGGCCAGCTATACCCTGACCGATCCCCAGCTAACCGCGCCGTTGAAAAAGGGCCAGGTCGTCGGCACCATCGATTTCCAGCTGAACGGTAAATCTATCGAACAGCGTCCGCTGGTGGTGATGGAAGCGGTAGAGGAGGGCGGCTTCTTCGGCCGGATGTGGGATTACGTGCTGATGAAGTTCCACCAGTGGTTCGGCAGCTGGTTTTCCTAGGTAAAAGCAAAAAGGCAACGACAGTTGCCTTTTTTAATGTTTTCTCCCTCTCCCTGTGGGAGAGGGTCGGGGTGAGGGCACCAGACCGCACAAAGCAAAACGATAACCCTGCCCTTATACCCGGCTTGTTTTCAGCCCGTCGTTAAAGCTGCCAAGAACAACCACAATCAACGCCGTCAGACTCAGCACCGCACCGACCCAAAGCGGTGATACGAATCCATAGCCTTCTTCCAGAGCCATGCCTCCAAGCCAGGCGCCAAGGGCATTACCGATATTAAAAGCGGCGATATTCGTTCCGGAGGCGATAGTTGGCGCATCGCTTGCGTACTTCATCATGCGCAATTGCAGCCCCGGGGCGGTTGCTAATCCAACGATGCCCATTAGTAGCAGCAGGATCACGGTCATAATCTGATTCTGGGCGCACAGAGCAAATGTCGCCATCACCAGAGTGAGCAGCAACAACGTAACGGCGAGGGATTTGTTGAGCGACTTATCCGCCGCTTTGCCACCGTAGATATTCCCTATGAAGGTTCCTGTGCCAAAAAGAACTAATAACCATGGCACCATCCGGGCAGTGAAACCGGAAACCTGGGTTAAGGTAAAGGCAATGTAGGTAAAACCACCGATGACGCCACCGAAGGAGAGCACGCTAAGAAGGGCGGAAAGCCACACCTGCGGACGAGTAAAGACGGCGAACTCGCGGCCAAGCTTGGTATCCTTGTGGGCGAGCATCAGTGGGATCAAGGTTCTTATTCCTGTCATCGTTACCAGCCCAATGACCGCCAGCGCCCAGAAAGTTGTGCGCCAGCCCAGTTCCAGTCCCACAAAGGTGCCCAACGGTACGCCAACAATATTGGAAACGGTTAATCCGGCAAACATGAGCGATATAGCTGCGCCTTTTTTATCAGCCGCCACCATATCTGAAGCCACAACCGCACCAATGCTAAAGAATGCGCCGTGACAAAGCGCGGCTACGATTCGGCCAAAAAGAAGCATTTCATAATTATTGGCGAGGGCGGAAATAAGGTTGCCGATAATAAATAATCCGCTTAAAAGTAATAAGGTTAAGCGACGCTCCATGCGAATCATTACGGCAGTCAGCAGAATTGCACCCACTGCGACGCTAATCGCATAACCGGATACTAAATATCCTGCCACCTGTTCAGTAATAGTAAACTCACCGGCAATTTGTGGTAATAACCCTACGATACCAAACTCCGTAAGGCCGATCCCAAACGCACCCAGCGCTAAGGCTACAAGTCCTACAGGCATTTTCTTCTCCTGTTTTTATTTGATTGTTTATTTATAAAATAATGGAAAGGGGTAAGTTGCACTTAATTAATGCCTTTAAAAATACGTTGGCAGTCCCATTGTTAATTTATTTTCACCTGCTCGCGGGTGGATATAAATATTCCGCGAAAATGATCCGGTAACTCTCCTCTTTAAAGCTTTTATAAGAAGGAATGTTAGTTATTTATAAGGTATAGTTGAAATTAATTATGATAATACCGGGTATTAAAATGGATAATCTTAAGAAACTGGACCTGAATCTTCTGCTGACGCTGGATGCGTTGTTAAAGGACCCGAACGTCACACGCGCAGCACGCAAGCTGAATCTTTCACAGCCTACGGTCAGCGTACAGCTGGCAAAGCTGCGCAAAAGTCTTGGCGATCCGCTGTTTTTACCTGGCCCACGTGGCATGCGCCCCACCGCCCGCGCGGAGCTGCTGCGTGCGCCGCTCGGCCAGGCGCTGGCGCTGCTGGATAAAGCTATCACCTCCCCAGGGCCGTTCATTCCCGGTGAAGCCCTTAATACCTGGCACGTCATTGCGGCGGATTACGGTGAAAATACGGTGCTGCTACCGGTGCTAAAAAATCTACGCCGCGAAGCGCCCGGAACCCGGCTGGCAGTGCTGGAAAACGCCAATTCGCAAATATCCCAGGCCGCAGGGCAGGATAAGGTCGATCTGTTCTTTCATATTCGGGAGGAGTCTCCGCAGGGTTTGCGTTGTCGCATGCTATTCAGCGAACGCTACATGCTGGTCTGTCGGGCGGGACACCCATGGCTGAAATCAACACCGACACTGAAGCAATTTCTGGCGCTGGATTTTGTCATGATTTCACCGGATGGAGGAGGCTTTTGGGGAAGCACTGACAAGGTGCTGTCTGATATGGGGTTAAGCAGAAAAGTTGTCCTCTCGGTTCCCCATTTTATGTTTGCGGTATTTACCATCGCCACGACTGACCTGGTCGGTATGCTGCCGTGGCGTTTAGTGAAGGATAACCCGCAGCTGCAATACTTTACGCCACCTGTAGATATTCCAGGTTTTGAGATGAACATGCTCTGGCACGAACATTTGCATCTTGAACCTGCACATAAATGGCTGCGGGATCTCGTTGTGCGAACGCTGGAAGAGGGCGAAGAGGGATGATGCATTAAACCATCAGCATCTTTTCCGCCGTGCAGCAGGTTCTAATACATCAACCTAATCTGCCGATCCTTCGCATACGCTACTATCTCTTCATCCGGGCGGCAGTTGCTCGCAATCACGTCGAACTGCGCCAGCTCGCCCATCCGCGCCGGGCGCACCTTGCCAAATTTACTGTGATCCACCACCAGCACGTGCTGCTGGGCCATGCTCATCGCCCAGTGTTTTACCGGCAGTTCATCCAGATTAAAGCAGCTCACACCCTGACGGGTATGCACCCCGGCGGCTGAGTAAAAGGCGATATCCGGGCAGAGATTATTCAGGGTGTCATTCAGGTTAAGCGGTTTAAAAATGGCGTTGCTGGCGTGGAACTCGCCGCCGCAGAGGATCACCCGGCAGGCCGGTTTTTCCTGCAGGGCAAGAAAGGTATTCAGGGAGTAGCAGACCCCGGTAAAGGGCAGCGCGTTATCGATGGCCTCGATTATCCAGGGGGTAGTGGTGCCACAGTCGAAAAAGAGCGTCTGATGGGGCTGCACCAGCGAAGCGGCCAGCCGCGCGGCTTTGCGCTTCTCTTCCACTAGCCCGGTCTTCTGATCGCTCAGCAGATAGTGGCTGGCGGTGCGCGGC
>DKMV01000334.1 GCA_002469605.1 Leclercia sp. UBA7405 | reverse complement strand
TCGCAGTTTACGCTGGCGGCGGATACCGAACGCGGCATGCGCCCAAGTTTCTCTAAGGGCGCCGCACCGGATCGTGCCGAAGAACTTTATGAATACTTTGTTGAGCGCTGTCGCCAACAGGATATGAACACGCAAACCGGACGATTCGCTGCGGATATGCAGGTATCGCTGGTGAACGATGGCCCGGTCACATTCTGGCTGCAGGTATGAGCCAGCTGGCGGCGAGGCCGCGGGTAACAAGAGAGAGTACAGCTATGTATCACCTTCGAGTACCGCAGACAGAAGAAGAGTTAGATCTCTATTACCAGTTTCGCTGGGAGATGCTGCGTAAGCCGCTCCATCAGCCAAAAGGCTCCGAACGCGACGCCTGGGATGCCATGGCGCACCATCAGATGGTAATGGACGAAGAGGGCAATCTTGTCGCCGTCGGGCGCCTGTATATCAACGCTGACTACGAAGCCTCGATCCGTTTTATGGCGGTGCACCCCAGCGTACAGGATAAGGGGCTGGGTACTCTGATGGCGATGACGCTGGAGTCCGTCGCGCGTCAGGAGGGGGTGAAGCGCGTCACCTGTAGCGCCCGCGAAGATGCCGTGGAGTTCTTCGCCAAGCTGGGGTTTGTGAATCAGGGAGAGATCACTGCGCCACAAACCACGCCGATTCGCCACTTTCTGATGATCAAACCCATCGCCACTCTGGATGATATTCTCCATCGCGCTGACTGGTGCGGGCAGTTGCAGCAGGCCTGGTATCAGCACATTCCGCTTAGCGAGAAGATGGGCGTGCGCATCCAGCAGTACACCGGGCAGAAATTTATTACCACCATGCCGGAAGTGGGCAATCAGAACCCGCACCATACCCTGTTTGCAGGCAGCCTGTTCTCCCTGGCTACGCTCACCGGCTGGGGGCTTATCTGGTTGATGCTGCGCGAGCGCCATCTGGGCGGCACCATCATTCTGGCCGATGCCCATATCCGTTACAGCAATCCCATCAGCGGTAAACCCAGCGCGGTGGCCGACTTAGGTTTCCTGAGCGGCGATCTGGACCGTCTGGCGCGTGGCCGCAAAGCGCGGGTGCAGATGCTGGTAGAGCTGTTCGGCGACGACCAGGCGGGCGCGGTGTTTGAAGGCACCTACATTGTGTTGCCCGCGAAGCCATACGGCGCGTTTGAAGAGGGTGGGAACGAGGAAGAGTAATCTTCCGCTACTTGAGATGAAGTAGCGGTTCCATTTGCTGGTGCAGGATGCGGATGACAAAAATAGGGTCATCAGCGTACATATAAAATATGGCATGTTGCCCGTAGTCATGACGACGTGCACCGTCAATCAGGTTTTGACAATCCCTACCCATAAGCGGATTTTTTGCCAGCAATTTCAGCGTTGCGTCCAGTTCGTGGGTATATTTGTCGGCCTGTAGTGGGCCGAACCGTCGCCACGTGTACTCATAGATCGCACCAAAATCCTCAGCTGCCAGATTTGAGAGTCTATACATTCAAGTTACGTTTTTTCCTTGCCGCTATCTCTTGCAATGTTAACGAACTCTCTCCACTCGTTAATCCCTCTTCCAGGGCCTCACGGAGCTTACCTGTTCGTAACTCTTGTTCTTCCAGCAAACGCAGTGCAGAGCGAACGACTTCGCTTGTCGAGCCATAACGCCCGCTTTCAATCATTCTATTGATGAAACGATCGAGGTTTTCGCCGAGGGTGATGCTGGTTGTTCTGGGCATAGCGTTATCCTGTTGTGTTATCTATTAACACAAAATAACACCAGCAGCTTAAAAAAAGAATCCTTTATCCTGGCCACAATGACATCCTTTTCTGTCTGAAGTTAAGACGTTATAGCCAGAGTGTTCGCGGAAGAAAATGGGGAAAGTAGAAGGAAATTCACTTCTGGAAAGCGACTCGCAAAAACGGAAGCATAGGTAGATCGAGACGTAAGCGTAGGGTTATCAGCAAGTAGATGGGCTTATGTATGAGGGCAAGCTTCGTAAAAAAATAAGGCTATAGGCCGGGCAAGCTTGCACCGCCCGGCACTATCACAGGAAACTACTCCCCTTCACCCGGGAACATAAACGGGTTGATAGAGCTACGGCCAAAGCCCTCTTGCTCCATGCGTGCGTCCAGCACCAGGGTGGCGAGGTCGTCGGCGACGGCTTCGACTTTCGGGTCCTTCTCCTGATACAGGATCTTCAGGTAGGTACCGCAGTCGCCGCAGCTTTCGGCTTTCACCGCCGCGTCTTCGTTTTCCAGCGACCAGTAGTTGAGATCGCGGGTCTGCTCGCAGTTGCTGCACTTGACGCGCACCACGTGCCACTCGGTTTCACACAGGTTGCAGTGCAAGTAGCGCAGCCCCTGGGTGGTGCCGATTTGCACAATACTGGTGACCGGCATTGAGCCACATACCGGGCAGAACTGGCGCGCTTCGCCATATTCGGCGCGGGCTTTACCTGGGATCAGGCTCGCCATTTGCGCCCAGTAGAGCGACAGGGCCGCCCAGATAAAGGGCGCTTTATCACTGCTGACAGAGGCGAAATCAGAGGCAAAAAGCGCGTTTGCCATCTCTTCCAGCTCTTTATCAGAGGCCTTTTCCAGATTCTCGATAACCGCCAGCGCTGTGCCGCTCATCTCCGGCTTCAGCTCGGCGATAAGGGAGTGCAGCAGCTTATGCCAGTGCTTGTCGCGCGGCAGGACGTGAATATCCAGCGGCGGCTTACCCTGCTCATTAGCTTCTTTGATGCGTGCGGTCAGGTCCATGTGCAGCGGGTGGTCGTACAGCACCACCTCCTGCGCGTGGGCAACCAGCGCCGCAAAACGCAGAAAATCGCCCAGCGGATTGTTCGCCGCCAGCTCGCGCAGACGCTCCGCACGGCGGTTATAGAGGTTCTTGAGTCTGGGGAATAACAACGGCGGAATATGCTCCGCCGTACGTTTCTCGCTCGAACCCAGCTCATCTTGCGGGATTATGCGAATACTCATTCAGATGACTTTTCCTGTTTCTGGCGGACTTCACGGTACCAGCGCGGGTGATGTTTCTTCGCCCACGTTTTGGTTACCCAGCCTTCCACCATCGCGGTAATGGTGCCTTTCACCCAGAGGGCGGCGTAAATATGCACCATGATAACCACAATTAACCCCACTGCGGCAAATGAATGCAGCATTAAGGCAAATCGGATCACCGGGATTGAGAAAGCAGGCGCAAAGTACGGGCGCCAGATAACCACGCCGCTCGCCAGCAGCAGCACCAGCAGGATAATCGCCGCCCAGAATACGCACTTCTGGCCGAAGTTATACCGCCCGGTATCACCTACTTCCTCGTTGACGACGATCTTACGAATATTCTTCGCCCAAAAGATATCATCCCGATTGATTAGGTTATGGTGCCAGTAACGGAAAAACATGATGATGAACGAGGCAAACATCACCACCCCGACGAAGGGGTGCAGAATGCGCGCCAGCTGCGGCGTACCCAGAATCTGCATCAGCCAGTTGAAGGAGGGGAAGAAGAACCCCAGTCCGCTTATCGCCGCCAGCATGAAGCAGAAGGCGGTGACCCAGTGGTTGATACGTTCCGGCGCCGTGTAGCGCACGATGGTGTCACGTCTTTTCATTTGCGCACCTCGTCTTTCTCTTCATGCAGGTTGTCATCTTCCTCTTCCGCACGGTTCGGCCCGACACCCACGTAGTGGAAGATGCTGGCGGCGAAGGTGGCCGCAAAGCCGACCGCTGCCAGCGGTTTCCAGATACCTTTCCAGAATTTGACGGTGGCGCTGATTTCCGGATTCTCCGGCAGGCCGTGATACAGGTTCGGCTTGTCGGCGTGGTGCAGCACATACATCACGTGCGTACCGCCAACCCCGGCCGGATCGTACAGACCTGCGTTGTCGTAACCGCGGGTTTTCAGCTCGGAGACGCGCTCGCCCGCCAGGGTTTTCATATCCTCTTTGGAGCCAAAGTGGATAGCACCGGTCGGGCAGGTCTTCACGCAGGCTGGCTCCTGGCCGACGTTCACGCGGTCGACGCACAGCGTACATTTATAGACGCGGTTATCTTCCGGGTTCATGCGCGGTACGTCGAACGGACAGCCGGCGATGCAGTAGCCGCAGCCGATGCACTGTTCGGACTGGAAGTCGACGATGCCGTTGGCGTACTGGATGATAGCCCCTTCGGACGGGCACGCCTTCAGGCAGCCCGGATCCGCACAGTGCATACAGCCATCTTTACGAATCAGCCATTCCAGCTTGTCGTTCTGCTCTACTTCCGAGAAGCGCATCACCGTCCAGGACTTGGCGGTCAGGTCGGCCGGGTTGTCGTAAACCCCCACGTTGTGACCCACTTCGTCACGGATGTCGTTCCACTCTGAACAGGCTACCTGACAGGCTTTACAGCCGATACAGGTGGTTACGTCGATAAGCTTCGCCACTTCCTGCTGGTGGTCCCGCGCCTGGGGCGCGGGGGTGAAACCGTTAGTCGCGGAACGACGAATGATGTCTTGCGATTGATAAGCCATAAGTCGTCTCCGTTACACCTTTTCCACGTTCACGAGGAACGCCTTAAACTCCGGCGTCTGCGTATTCGCATCACCGACAAACGGCGTCAGGGTGTTAGCAATAAACCCTTTCTTCGCCACGCCCTCATAACCCCAGTGGATCGGGATACCGATGGTGTCCACCTGCTGACCGTGAACGTTCAGCGTGCGAATACGCTTGGTCACCACCGCCTTGGCCTTGATATAGCCGCGGTTGGAGGAGACCTTCACGGTATCGCCATGGGCGATGCCAAGCTTGTTCGCCAGCTTCTCACCGATCTCCACAAACTGTTCCGGCTGCGCGATGGCGTTCAGTAGCGCGTGCTTGGTCCAGTAGTGGAAGTGCTCGGTCAGACGGTAAGTGGTGCCCACGTACGGGAACTTGTCTTTTTTGCCCAGCGCCTCGAAATCGCTCTTAAAGATACGGGCGGCCGGGTTAGAGACCACGTTCGGGTGCAGCGGGTTAGTACCCAGAGGCGTCTCAAACGGCTCGTAGTGTTCCGGGAACGGCCCTTCCGCCATCTTATCGATAGCAAACAGACGTCCCATCCCTTCCTGCTGCATGATAAACGGCCCGACATCGCTGCCCGGAGGCGCGGCGCTGTAGTCCGGAATATCCACGCCGCCCCACTTGGTACCGTCCCACTTCAGCAATTGACGCTTCGGATCCCACGGGTTGCCCTGCGGATCGGCGGAGGCACGGTTATAGAGAATGCGGCGGTTCAGCGGCCACGACCATGCCCAGCCCAGCGTATTGCCAAGGCCTGACGGGTCGGCGTTATCGCGGTTAGCCATCTGGTTGCCTTTCGGCGTCCAGCTACCGGCAAAGATCCAGCAGCCGCTGGAGGTGGTGCCGTCATCGCGCAGGTGAGCGAAGGTGCTCAGCTGATCGCCTTTTTTCGCCAGTACCGCGCCGGTGACCGGGTCGATAATGTCGGCCAGCGCCTTGCCGTTGCTCTCCATCGCCACTTCTTCAGCAGAAGGGTTCTCCGGCGTCGAGTAGTTCCAGGTCATGTTCAACACTGGTTCCGGGTTCGCGCCGCCTTCAGTGGCGTACATCTTACGCAGGCGTAAGAAGATACCGGCCAGGATTTCGCCGTCGTTCATGGCGATGCCCGGGGCGTCGGCGCCTTTCCAGTGCCACTGCAGCCAGCGGCCGGAGTTGACGATAGAGCCGTTCTCTTCCGCGAAGCAGGTAGAGGGCAGGCGGAACACTTCGGTCTGAATCTTCGACGGATCGACGTCGTGTGATTCGCCATGGTTCTGCCAGAAGGTCGAGGTCTCGGTATTGAGCGGATCAATGGTGACCAGGAACTTCAGTTTCGACAGAGATTCGACAACCTTGTGCTTGTTCGGGAACGACGCCACCGGGTTGAAGCCCTGGCAGAGGTAGCCGTTAACCTTGCCCTGGTGCATCATGTCAAAGTACTGCAGAACGTCGTAGCCTTTGTCCCACTTCGGCAGCCAGTCTAAGCCCCAGCTGTTTTCCGCCGTTGCTTTGTCGCCGAAGAAGGCTTTCATCATCGAGACGAAGAACTTCGGATAGTTGCTCCAGTAGTTCACCTGGCCTTCGAGCAGCGGTTTTGGCGTGTTGACCGCCAGGTAAGTCTGCAGGTCGGTCTGTTTTTCGTTTGGCAGCGTCATATAGCCGGGCAGGCTCTGTGACAGCAGGCCGAGATCGGTCAGACCCTGAATGTTGGAGTGACCGCGCAGGGCGTTGACGCCGCCGCCTGCCATCCCCATGTTGCCGAGCAGCAGCTGAACCATCGCCATGGTGCGGATGTTCTGCGCGCCGATAGAGTGCTGGGTCCAGCCGAGGGCATACAGGAACGACGCGGTTTTATCTTTCGCGCTGGTTTCGGCGATCATCTCGCACACTTTCAGGAAATCGGCCTTCGGTGTACCACAGATGTTTTCGACAACGTCCGGCGTATAGCGGGAAACGTGTTCTTTCAGCAGGTTCCAGACGCAGCGCGGGTGTTGCAGGGTGGTGTCGCGCTTCGCAAAGCCGTTCTCATCCAGCTCGTAGTTCCAGCTAGTCTTGTCGTACCAGCGTTTTTCAGCGTCGTAGCCGCTAAACAGACCATCATCGAAGCTGAAATCCTCACGCACGATCAGGCTGGCGTTGGTGTAGGCTTCGGTATATTCGCGGTTATATTTTTCGTTATTTATCAGGTACAGCAGTACGCCTGACAGGAAAGTGATGTCAGTACCTGAACGAATAGGGGTGTAGAAATCCGCCACTGACGCCGTACGCGTAAAGCGGGGATCGATCACAATCAGTTTCGCACCGTTGTGGATTTTGGCTTCCATCGCCCAGCGGAACCCGACAGGGTGCGCTTCAGCGGCGTTACCGCCCATCACCACGACAAGGTTGGCGTTCTTGATGTCGACCCAGTGGTTGGTCATCGCACCGCGACCAAATGTTGGAGCAAGACTTGCTACCGTTGGTCCGTGTCAGACACGCGCTTGGTTGTCGACCGCGAGCATACCGAGCGCACGGGTGAATTTCTGGGTTAAATAACCGGTTTCGTTACTGGAGGCCGAGGCGCACAGCATCCCGGTAGAGAGCCAGCGGTTAACGGTTACGCCTTCAGCGTTCTTTTCAATAAAGTTGGCATCGCGGTCTTCTTTAATCAGTTTGGCGATGCGGTCAAACGCCTCTTCCCAACTGATTTGCTGCCATTTATCGGAGCCTGGTGCGCGATATTCCGGGAATTTCAGGCGGCTTTCGGAGTGGATAAAGTCCACCAGACCGGCCCCTTTCGGGCACAGCGCACCGCGGTTTACCGGGTGATCCGGGTCCCCTTCAATATGGAAAATAGATGCTTTGGCGTTTTTCGCACCGTCGCCGAGGCTGTACATTAACAGCCCACAACCAACGGAACAGTACGTACAGGTGTTACGGGTTTCGCGGGTGCGCAGCAGTTTGTACTGCCGCGTTTCCGCCAGCGCTACGCTGGGTGCAAAGCCCAGCGCTGCTGCCGTGGTGCCTGCCATACCGCCAGCGCAGATCTTAAAGAACTGCCTTCTGCTGACCTGCATGGGTCACTCCTTGTTTCGACATTGCCAACCGTCAATCTTCACGTCTGCACGTGAATAATTTTGGGTCGTTATTATTTTACTTTACGGCTGTTTTTTGACCGCAAAGTTGAAAATTTGCGTTAAACCCTCATTTCCACGAGGGGTATAACAGAATACCACAATGTCGGTACGCTTGTTCCAACGGCGTTAAAACAAAGTGAACGTATTATCACGATGATGATTATAAATTGTGATATTGATCACATAATGCCGCATGGCTGTTACAAAACTGTTTCTGCGTTGGGTTTATCCCGCAGAACATTAAGAGAGGCAGGACGGTAAAAAATTGATCCATACTATGCGCCAGGCTGGCAAAGTATGGTGCAATAGCAGGCCTTCCCATGTGGTTGCTCAGGAAATACGTTGTGTTGAAACATAAAAGTGATACCTGCATGACTTCGCTGCCTGTCGGCGTGGTAGAACTTCAGGTACACAGACCCCCTCAGATTAGCCTCGCAGTGCCCGATTTTCTGGCAGAAGAGGTGCCCGTCGCGCTGGTATATAACGGTATCTCCCACGTGGTGATGATGGCCTCGCCGAAAGATCTGGAGCTGTTTGCCATCGGCTTTTCACTCTCTGAAGGCATCATTGAGCACCCGCGTGAGATCTACGGCATGGAAGTGGTATCCGTTTGCAATGGTCTCGAAGTGCAGATTGAGCTCTCCAGCCGCCGCTTTATGGGGTTAAAAGAGCGTCGGCGGGCGCTGGCCGGACGCACCGGCTGCGGCGTCTGCGGCGTAGAGCAGCTTAACGATATCGGTAAGCCCGTGGCGCCGCTACCCTTCACCCAGCGCTTTAACCTTGCCCATCTCGATCGGGCGCTGGCGCATCTCAACGACGTGCAGCCCATCGGGCAGCTGAGCGGATGTACCCATGCCGCTGCCTGGGTGTTGCCGAACGGCGAGATTGCCGGCGGGCACGAGGACGTCGGGCGGCATGTGGCGCTGGATAAACTGCTGGGAAGGCGTGCCGGAGAAGTTGCGATGTGGCAGCAGGGGGCTGCGCTGGTCTCCAGCCGCGCCAGCTACGAGATGGTGCAAAAAGCCGCCATGTGCGGCGTCGAGATCCTGTTTGCCGTCTCGGCCGCCACTACCCTGGCAGTAGAAGTTGCAGCGCGCTGCAACCTGACGCTGGTGGGCTTTTGCAAGCCGGGAAGGGCCACGGTGTATACCCATCCGGGGCGCCTGATAATTAATCAATAATTTTGAATGTTGAGAGCAAATCCTTCCGCTATCAGTTGTGGGTGATGAGGTCTATTATTTATCACATCAAGGCACGGCGCCTTACACCAACAACTTAACGAAAGGGTTTACATCATGAAAAGCATCAAAACTTTTGTCGCAGTAATCGCTCTGGCTACTTCATTCGGTTCTTTCGCTGCCCAGTCCGTCACCGCAACCGGTTCAACCATCGACGGTGCCGAAGCTAAAATCGCAGCTCAGGCCGAGCAGGCGGGTGCCTCTTCTTACACCATCACCCAGGCCTTCACCGGTAACCGTGTGCACATGACCGCTGAACTGAACAAATAAACCAGCAGTACCGTAGAAAGAGCGCCCCCGGGGCGCTTTTTTAGTTTATGCCTGCCAGGCGCAGCAGCGCGGTGATAACCGCCGCCGCCACGATCACCACAATCAGCGGCATCTTGCGCCAGGCCAAAAATACCGCAAAGGCCACCCCCAGTACCCGCGCCATGCCGGCAAAATGCTCCCCTTCATAGAAGGTGGTCGCCAGCGCCACGGAAAAGAGTAGCACCGTTGCCGCATCTGAGAGCAGCGCCTGCGAGCGCTCGGAAAGCGCCAGTCGGCTGCCGAGCTTTGCGCCACCCAGGCGCATCAAATAAGTGCCCGCCGACAGCAGGGCGATACCGCAAATCAGGACGGTGATGTTTTCCATTATTTCTTCCTCGCCGCGAGACCCAGTAATGAGAGCAGCACCGGCAGACCCACGGGCGCAAAGGGCACCGCCGCCAGGGAGAGTGCCGCACCGCTGCAGGCGCGAATAAGCGTGGTGCGATTTTTAAAGGCGGGTACTACCAGCGCCAGGAGGATAGCCGGGAAGACCGCGTCCAGCCCGATGGTCTCCGGCTCGGGAAGCAGCTTGCCTACCCCCGCGCCGAGCATGGTTCCCAGCGGCCAGACGATCGCCACCCCCAGACCACAGAGCCAGTAGGCGGCTTTGCGCTGCTCCGGCGTTTTTTGCGACAGGCCAAACACC
>DKMV01000109.1:5508-5745 GCA_002469605.1 Leclercia sp. UBA7405 | reverse complement strand
CAAGGGGGATGTAACGGGTAAGAGTCTGTATCAGGACGATTTTAGGAATAGGTGGAGAGGCGGTGACTTACAAAGGGGCTGGCAATAACCCGGCTATTACGCTGATTTTTGGCACTTTTTCGGAAGAATCATTAGCAAAGCTTACGGTTTCAGTCATTTACCCTTTGCGGATTCGCTTATATACTCGTGGGCCTGCTACCAGCAAACAGACGGATTTCATGTACCAACCTGTCGCAC
>DKMV01000109.1:0-5312 GCA_002469605.1 Leclercia sp. UBA7405 | reverse complement strand
TCATGTACCAACCTGTCGCACTATTTATAGGCTTACGTTACATGCGTGGGCGCGCCGCCGACCGCTTCGGTCGCTTTGTCTCCTGGCTCTCCACCATAGGCATTACGCTGGGCGTGATGGCGCTGGTGACCGTTCTCTCGGTGATGAACGGCTTCGAGCGTGAGCTGCAAAACAATATTCTGGGGCTGATGCCGCAGGCCGTTCTCTCGGCATCTACCGGTTCGGTTAACCCACAACAGCTGCCCGAAAGCGCGGTTAAGCTGCAGGGCGTTAACCGCGTTGCGCCGCTGACCACCGGTGACGTGGTGCTGCAAAGCGCCCGCAGCGTGGCGGTGGGGGTCATGCTCGGGGTTGACCCGGCGCAGAACGATCCCCTCACGCCGTACCTGGTCAACGTGAAGCAGAGCGATCTCGCCCCGGGTAAATACAACGTCATCCTCGGAGAACAGCTCGCCGGACAGCTGGGCGTCAACCGCGGCGACCAGCTGCGGGTGATGGTCCCCTCTGCCAGCCAGTTCACGCCGATGGGGCGTCTGCCGAGCCAGCGCCTGTTTAATGTGATTGGCACCTTCGCTGCCAACAGCGAAGTGGTCGGCTACCAGATGCTGGTCAATATTCAGGACGCCTCGCGCCTGATGCGCTACCCGGCGGGCAATATCACCGGCTGGCGTCTGTGGCTGAACGAGCCGCTGAAGGTGGACGAACTGAGCCAACAGACCCTGCCAGAAGGCACCAAATGGCAGGACTGGCGCGATCGCAAAGGCGAGCTGTTCCAGGCCGTGCGCATGGAAAAGAACATGATGGGGCTGCTGCTGAGCCTGATCGTGGCGGTGGCGGCCTTTAACATCATCACCTCGCTGGGGCTGATGGTCATGGAGAAGCAGGGCGAAGTCGCCATTCTGCAAACCCAGGGGCTCACCCCGCGCCAGATCATGGCAGTCTTTATGGTCCAGGGCGCCAGCGCCGGGATCGTTGGCGCGCTGCTGGGGGCCGTACTGGGCACCCTGCTTGCCAGCCAGCTTAATAATTTAATGCCGGTAATCGGCGCACTGCTTGACGGCGCCGCGCTGCCGGTGGCTATCGAGCCGCTGCAGGTGGTGGGTATTGCGCTGGCCGCGATGGCCATTGCGCTGCTGTCCACGCTCTATCCTTCCTGGCGCGCCGCCGCCACTCAACCCGCTGAGGCTTTACGTTATGAATAAGATCCTGTTGCAATGCGACAACCTGTGCAAACGCTATCAGGAAGGCAACGTGCAGACCGATGTGCTGCACGATGTCAGCTTCAGCGTGGGGGAAGGGGAGATGATGGCGATTGTCGGCACCTCTGGCTCCGGTAAAAGTACCCTGCTGCACCTGCTGGGCGGGCTGGATACCCCAACCTCTGGCGATGTGGTCTTCTCCGGCACGGCGCTGAGCACCATGTCCTCGGCGGCGAAAGCCGAACTGCGTAACCGCGAGCTGGGCTTTATCTATCAGTTCCACCACCTGCTCCCCGATTTTACCGCCCTGGAAAACGTCGCCATGCCGCTGCTGATCGGCAAAAAGAAACCAGCGGAGATCAACGAGCGCGCCAGTGCGATGCTTAAAGCCGTTGGGCTGGGGCATCGCGGCAACCACCGTCCTTCCGAACTCTCCGGCGGTGAGCGCCAGCGCGTGGCCATTGCCCGTGCGCTGGTCAACAACCCGCGTCTGGTGCTGGCGGATGAACCTACCGGCAACCTCGATGCCCGCAATGCCGACAGCATCTTTCAGCTGCTGGGCGAGCTGAACGCCTCCCAGGGCACCGCGTTCCTGGTGGTGACCCACGATCTGCAGCTGGCAAAACGTATGTCCCGCCAGCTGGAGATGCGCGATGGTCGCCTGAACGCCGAACTGACCCTGATGGGAGCAGATTGATGGCTTCACCGTTATCTTTACTGATCGGCCTGCGCTTTAGCCGCGGCCGCCGCCGCAGCGGCATGGTGTCGCTGATTTCCGTTATCTCCACCGTAGGTATAGCCCTCGGCGTGGCGGTGCTGATCGTCGGCCTGAGCGCCATGAACGGCTTTGAGCGAGAGCTGAATAACCGCATCCTGGCAGTGGTGCCCCACGGGGAGATCGAGCCGGTCAATCAGCCCTGGAATAACTGGAATGAGGCGCTGAACAAGGTTGAAAAAGTACCGGGAATTGCCGCCGCCGCGCCCTACATTAACTTTACCGGGCTGGTGGAGAGCGGCGTCAACCTGCGTGCCATTCAGGTAAAAGGGGTAAACCCGCGTCAGGAAGAGAAGCTGAGCGCGCTGCCGCAGTTCGTGAAAGAGGGCGCATGGGCAGACTTCAAGCCCGGCGAACAGCAGATAATTATGGGCAAAGGGGTAGCCGATGCCCTGAAGGTGAAGCGGGGCGACTGGGTCTCCATCATGATCCCTAACGCCAGCGCCGATCATAAACTGCAGCAGCCTAAGCGCGTGCGCCTGCACGTGACCGGGATTTTGCAGCTGAGCGGCCAGCTCGACCACAGCTTTGCTATGGTGCCGCTGGAAGATGCCCGCCAGTATCTGGATATGGGCAGCAGCGTCACCGGCATCGCCATTAAGGTTAATGACGTCTTTAATGCTAATAAGCTGGTGCGCGATGCGGGCGAAGTGACCGACAGCTATGTCTATATCAAGAGCTGGATCGGCACCTACGGCTATATGTACCGCGATATCCAGATGATCCGCGCCATCATGTATCTGGCGATGGTGCTGGTGATCGGCGTCGCCTGCTTTAACATTGTCTCCACCCTGGTGATGGCGGTAAAAGACAAGAGCGGCGACATTGCGGTGCTGCGTACCCTCGGGGCGAAAGATGGTCTTATTCGTGCCATTTTCGTCTGGTACGGTCTGCTGGCCGGGCTGTTTGGCAGCCTTTGCGGCGCGGTGATTGGCGTGGTGGTCTCCCTGCAACTCACCCCTATTATCAACGGAATTGAGAAGCTTATCGGCCATCAGTTCCTGTCGGGCGATATCTATTTTATTGACTTCCTGCCGTCTGAACTGCACTGGCTGGATGTCCTTTATGTGCTGGTTACAGCACTTTTGTTAAGTCTGCTGGCAAGCTGGTATCCGGCGCGTCGCGCAAGCCGTATCGATCCGGCGAGGGTGCTAAGTGGTCAGTAATTACGTCACGGTTTGGCGTTTTATACACAGCATCATTCGGGCTGTATCACAAAAACGCTTTCGGCGTTTGTGAACAGCGTTTGCGCTGGCCCCACAGAGGCAGCCTGAAGGATGAGGTGTATAGCCGCCAAATCAGAAAGAGGAATGCAACATGTATTACGGATTTGATATTGGCGGCAGCAAAATCGCGCTAGGGGTTTTTGATAACGACCTCCGCTTACAGTGGGAAACCCGCGTTCCCACGCCCCACGAGAGCTACGAGGCCTTCCTGGAGAGCGTCACCGCGCTGGTGGCACAGGCCGACGCGCGCTTTGGCGGCAAAGGCTCGGTGGGGATTGGTATTCCCGGCATGCCGGAAACCGACGACGGCACCCTCTACGCCGCCAACGTGCCGGCCGCCAGCGGCAGGCCGCTGCGCGCCGATTTGAGTCGTCTTCTGGAACGCGACGTGCGTCTGGATAACGACGCCAACTGCTTTGCCCTCTCAGAGGCCTGGGACGACGAGTTCCGCCATTATCCGCTGGTGATGGGGTTGATCCTCGGCACCGGCGTGGGGGGCGGCCTTGTCATCGACGGCAAGCCCATTACCGGGCGCAGTTACATTACCGGCGAATTCGGTCATATACGTCTCCCGGTGGATGCCCTGGAGGTGGTGGGACGCGATTTCCCGCTTACCCGCTGCGGCTGTGGCCAGCACGGCTGCATTGAAAATTATCTTTCCGGCCGTGGATTTGCATGGCTTTATGAACACTTCTATCATCAAAAACGTCAGGCACCGGAAATCATCGCCCTGTGGCAACAGGGTGACGCCCAGGCGGTTGAGCACGTTGAACGCTATCTCGATCTGCTGGCGGTGTGTCTTGGCAATATACTGACTATCGTCGATCCGGACCTGTTGGTCATCGGCGGTGGGCTGTCAAACTTTACTGCGATAACGGAACGGTTATCTGAACGTTTACCGCGCCACCTGCTGCGCGTTGCCCGCGTGCCACGTATCGAAAAGGCACGCCACGGCGATGCCGGAGGGATGCGCGGCGCGGCATTCCTGCATCTCAGCCGCTAGTCAAACGAGGTTTCTATGTTGTCGCGTCGGTCACATCGACTCAGCCGTTTTCGCCGAAACAAACGCCGCCTGCGCGAGCGCCTGCGCCAGCGGATATTTTTCAGAGATCAGCTCATGCCAGAATTAATGGAAAAACCCAGAGTTGTGGTGCTGACCGGCGCGGGGATCTCCGCCGAGTCCGGCATTCGCACCTTCCGCGCCGCCGACGGCCTGTGGGAGGAGCATCGCGTGGAGGACGTGGCAACGCCGGAAGGCTTTGCCCGCGATCCGCAGCTGGTGCAGTCGTTTTACAATGCCCGCCGCCGTCAGCTGCAGCAGCCTGATATCGCACCGAATGCAGCGCACCTGGCACTGGCGACACTCGAAGAAGCCCTGGGGGACAGGTTCCTGCTGGTAACCCAGAACATCGATAACCTGCATGAAAGGGCGGGCAACAAAAACGTCCTGCACATGCATGGCGAGCTGCTGAAGGTGCGCTGTGCCCAAAGCGGCCAGGTGCTGGAGTGGACCGGCGACGTCACGCCTGAGGATAAATGCCACTGCTGCCAGTTCCCGCAGCCGCTGCGCCCGCACGTGGTCTGGTTCGGGGAGATGCCGCTGGGTATGGATGCGATCTACAGCGCGCTGTCGATCGCGGATCTCTTTATTGCCATTGGCACCTCCGGGCACGTCTACCCCGCGGCGGGCTTTGTGCATGAGGCAAAGCTGCATGGCGCCCATACGGTGGAGCTGAATCTGGAGCCAAGCCAGGTAGGCAGCGAGTTCGAAGAGAAGCAGTACGGCCTGGCGAGCGAGGTGGTGCCAGCCTTTGTCGAAAAATTGCTTAAAGGCTTATAAAAGCCTGAAAAAAAGAGGGCCGCGGCCCTCTTTTTTGTTTTTACCGTCCCGCCTTCAGCTTCTGGTAATAATCTTCATAAATGCGGCTGGCGTCACCCACATCGTTCTGCCACTCGCCTTTGCTGATAGTTTCCGCATCCGGGTAGAGGGTTTTGTCATTTGCCACTTCAGGGCTCAGCAGCTTGCGCGCCGCCAGGTTTGGCGTCGGGTAGCCGATGGTTTCCGCTACCTCTTTCGCCACTTCCGGGCGCAGCAGGAAGTTAATCAGCTTC
>DKMV01000352.1:9658-17829 GCA_002469605.1 Leclercia sp. UBA7405 | reverse complement strand
GACCGCGCGAACGCTCCCCGATGCCGATGCCTTTGGCGTCGCCCGCCTTGAAGAGGCGCTCCGCCTGCGGGCAGGAGGCATCACCCAGCCCATTTTGCTCCTTGAAGGCTTCTTTAACGCCGCCGACCTGACGGTGATAGCCGACCAGCAGCTGCACACCGCAGTGCATAACGAAGAGCAGCTGGCCGCGCTGGAAGCCGCAGAGCTTAGCGCCCCGGTGAGCGTCTGGATGAAGCTCGACACCGGTATGCACCGTCTGGGCGTACGCCCGGAGCAGGCCAGCGCCTTTTATCAGCGCCTGAGCCAGTGCCGGAACGTGCGCCAGCCGGTTAATATCGTCAGCCATTTCGCCCGGGCGGACGAGCCGGCGTGCGGTGCCACCGAACGGCAGCTCGATATTTTCAACACCTTCTGCGAAGGCAAGCCGGGGCAGCGCTCTATCGCCGCCTCTGGCGGCATCCTGCTGTGGCCCCAGTCGCATTTCGACTGGGTACGCCCGGGGATTATTCTCTACGGCGTATCGCCGCTGGATTATCCCTCTACCGGCGCCGATTTTGGCTGCCAGCCGGTGATGTCCCTGACTTCTACTCTGATCGCCGTGCGCGAACATAAAGCGGGCGAGCCGGTGGGTTACGGCGGAACCTGGATCAGCGAGCGCGACACCCGCCTCGGGGTGGTGGCGATGGGGTATGGCGACGGCTATCCCCGCGCGGCGCCGACGGGTACGCCGGTGCTGGTTAACGGGCGCGAAGTACCCATCGTCGGGCGCGTGGCCATGGATATGATATGCGTCGATCTGGGGCCGGAGGCCAGTGATAAGGCGGGCGACACCGCGGTGATGTGGGGCGAAGGTCTGCCCGTTGAGCGCATTGCTGAATTAACAAAAGTAAGTGCTTACGAACTTATTACGCGCCTGACCTCAAGGGTCGCGATGCACTATATCGATTAAGCCCGCTCGTTCCCTCTCTCTCCACGGGAGAGGGAAACCGCACCCATCGCATTTGCACTAACATCCCCTCGACCTTCTTTCGCTTCCGGTTTATTGTGGAAATCCCTGCCTTACAGATATCCGGAGAACCATCGCGTGTTCCAGAACGTTGACGCCTACGCCGGCGACCCCATCCTCTCCTTAATGGAGCGTTTTAAAGAAGATCCACGCAGCGACAAAGTAAACCTGAGCATCGGTCTTTATTACAACGAAGACGGCATCATTCCAAAGCTGAAGGCCGTAGCGGAAGCCGAAGCGCGGCTTAATGCCACGCCGCACGGCGCCTCGCTCTATCTGCCGATGGAAGGGCTGAACAGCTATCGCAACACCGTTGCGCCGCTGCTGTTCGGGGCCGATCACCCGGTACTGCAGGCTAAACGAGTAGCGACTATCCAGACGCTGGGCGGCTCCGGTGCGCTGAAGGTGGGCGCTGATTTCCTGAAAAAATATTTCCCGGGCTCCGGCGTGTGGGTCAGCGACCCGACCTGGGAGAACCACGTTGCCATCTTCGAAGGGGCAGGCTTTAAGGTCGACACCTATCCGTGGTTTGATACCGAAACCAACGGCGTGCGCGTTGCCGCGCTGCTGGAAAAGCTGAACACCCTGCCGGAACGCAGCATTGTGCTGCTGCATCCGTGCTGCCATAACCCGACCGGCGCCGACCTGACCAACGACCAGTGGGATGCGGTTATTGAGGTGCTGAAAGCGCGCAACCTCATCCCGTTCCTCGACATCGCCTACCAGGGCTTTGGCGCGGGTATGGAAGAGGACGCCTACGCCATTCGCGCCATTGCCAGCGCCGGGCTGCCGGCCCTGGTCAGCAACTCATTCTCTAAAATCTTCTCCCTCTATGGCGAACGCGTAGGTGGCCTCTCGGTTATCTGCGAAGACGAGGAAGCGGCAGGCCGCGTGCTGGGCCAGCTGAAGGCTACCGTGCGCCGGATCTACTCCAGCCCGCCGGCCTTTGGCGCGCAGGTTGTCGCCACCGTATTGGGTGATGCCGCGCTTAAGGCGAGCTGGCTTGCCGAAGTGGAGGCGATGCGCGAGCGTATTCTGGCGATGCGTCAGGCGCTGGTGGAGGTGCTGAAAGAGGCGGTACCGGGCCATAACTTTGACTACCTGCTTAAGCAGCGCGGCATGTTCAGCTATACCGGCCTGAGCGCGGCCCAGGTGGATCGCCTGCGCGACGAGTTTGGCGTCTACCTGATCGCCAGCGGCCGCATGTGCGTGGCCGGATTAAATACCCATAACGTACAGCGCGTGGCGCAGGCCTTTGCTGCTGTAATGTAAGTACTTACTAGCATCCGCCCCCTCGTTCGCAGGGGGCAGTTCTGAAGTGTGATCATTACCCTTTTCTATGAACAATCTGGAATTTCGCCTTTCATTCCTCTGCCGCTGGGGTTATGGTCGAAAATATTTTGACCATCCACGCACATCATAAGAACAACAGACTGAATATTCAGGGGAAAACATGCGCAAGATCACACTGGCGCTCAGCGCCGCCTGCTTATTGTTCACGCTCAGTGGTTCCGTCGTTGCCCGCGCTTCCGCCCCCACGCCGTTGTACGAAGGTACCACGGTGGCGAAACTGGCCGAACAGGCGCCCATTCACTGGGTCTCGGTGGGACAAATAGAAAACAGCCTGCTGGGCCGCCCGCCGATGGCCGTCGGCTTTGATATCGACGACACCGTACTCTTCTCAAGCCCGGGCTTCTGGCGCGGTAAAGAGACCTTTTCGCCCGGGAGTGAGGATTATCTGAAAAACCCCGCCTTCTGGGAGAAGATGAACAACGGCTGGGACGAGTTCAGCATCCCGAAAGAGGTGGCCCGCTCGCTGATCGACATGCACGTAAAGCGCGGGGACAGCATTTACTTCATCACCGGCCGCAGCCAGACCAAAACTGAAACCGTCTCCAAAACGCTGCAGGGCCTGTTTGCTATTCCGGCCGCTAACATGCACCCGGTGATTTTCGCGGGCGACGAGCCCGGGCAAAACAGCAAAACCCAGTGGTTGCAGCAAAAAGGGATCAAGATCTTCTACGGGGATTCCGACAATGACATCGCGGCGGCGCGCGAGGTGGGTGCCAGAGGGATCCGCATCCTGCGGGCGTCGAACTCCACCTATCGCCCCCTGCCGATGGCGGGCCAGTTTGGCGAAGAGGTGATCGTTAACTCAGAGTACTGATCTCCGCTCCGGCATCATCGCGATGCCGGGGGCGTCCAGGTTATTTTTTAAGCAAAACGGACGCATCGGGTTTTACCTTTTCTCGTATTGCTGCACACTTAGAAAGACATTTCATCAAGTGCGGAGCAAGACATGTGGTATCAGCAAACCCTGAAATTAAGCGCGAAACCCCGCGGCTTTCATCTGGTAACGGATGAACTCCTCGGCCAGCTACATGAGCTCTTGCGCGTCAGGGTTGGCCTGCTGCATCTGCTTTTGCAACACACATCCGCGTCTCTCACCCTGAATGAAAACTGCGATCCGACGGTGCGTTCCGATATGGAACGCCATTTTCTTAAAACCGTTCCGGATAGTGCCCCTTACGAGCACGACTATGAAGGAGAGGACGATATGCCGTCGCATATTAAATCCTCGCTGATGGGCGTCTCGCTGCTGCTTCCCGTCCAGAAAGGGCGGCTTCAGCTGGGCACGTGGCAGGGGATCTGGCTGGGAGAACATCGTATCCATGGCGGTTCGCGCACTATTATCGCAACGCTACAAGGGGAAGAGTGATGACCATTTCGGAGATACTGCAATACTGCATGAACAAAAACGGCGCGGAGCAGAGCGTCCATAGCGACTGGAAAGCAACGCAGATCAAGGTGGCCGACGTGCTGTTTGCGATGGTGAAAGAGGTGGAAGGCCGCCCGGCGGCGGCGCTGAAAACCAGCCCGGAGCTGGCGGATCTGCTGCGTCAGCAGCATACCGACGTACGCCCGAGCCAGCATCTGAATAAAGCGCACTGGAGCACGGTCTATCTTGACGGTTCGCTGCCGGACTCGCAGATTTACTACCTTGTGGACGCCTCATATCAGCAGGCGGTAGCGCTGCTGCCAGAAACCACCCGGCAGCAGCTTTCGGTGTGACGATTACAGCATTGGTTTGAGGAAGCGGGCGGTGTGCGAGGCTTCGCACTCTGCCACCGTCTCCGGCGTACCGGAAACGAGGATTTCCCCGCCGCCGCTGCCGCCTTCCGGGCCGAGATCGACAATCCAGTCCGCGGTTTTAATCACGTCAAGGTTGTGCTCAATCACCACTATGGTGTTGCCCTGGTCGCGCAGCTGGTGCAGAACTTCCAGCAGCTGCTGGATATCGGCAAAGTGCAGACCGGTGGTGGGCTCATCCAGAATGTAGAGCGTCTGGCCGGTGCCGCGTTTAGAGAGCTCACGCGCCAGCTTCACGCGCTGCGCCTCCCCGCCCGACAGGGTAGTGGCCGACTGCCCCAGGCGGATATAGGTCAGGCCCACGTCCATCAGGGTCTGTAGCTTACGCGCCAGCGCAGGCACCGCATCAAAGAACTCACGCGCCTCTTCGATGGTCATATCCAGCACTTCGTGGATCGTCTTGCCTTTGTATTTAATCTCCAGCGTTTCACGGTTATAGCGTTTGCCTTTGCACTGATCGCACGGCACGTAGATATCCGGCAGGAAGTGCATCTCGACTTTAATCACGCCATCGCCCTGACAGGCTTCGCAGCGGCCGCCGCGCACGTTAAAGCTGAAACGTCCTGGCGTATAGCCGCGCGAACGGGACTCCGGCACGCCGGCAAAGAGTTCACGTACGGGCGTGAAGACGCCGGTATAGGTCGCCGGGTTGGAGCGCGGGGTACGGCCAATCGGGCTCTGGTCGATATCGATCACCTTGTCGAAGTGCTCAAGGCCCGTGATATCACGGTAAGGCGCCGGCTCGGCCAGCGTCGCCCCGTTCAGCTGGGTCTGGGCAATCGGGAACAGGGTATCGTTAATCAGCGTCGATTTACCGGAACCGGATACGCCGGTAATACAGGTAAACAGGCCGACCGGCAGCGTTAAGGTGACATCTTTCAGGTTGTTGCCGCGCGCGCCGGTCAGCTTCAGCACTTTTTCCGGGTTAGCGGGTACGCGCTGTTTCGGCACCTCAATCTTGCGTTTACCGCTCATGTACTGGCCGGTAAGGGACTCAGGCACCGCCATAATGGCATCCAGCGGCCCCTCTGCCACGACCTGGCCGCCGTGCACGCCAGCGCCGGGACCGATGTCGATCACGTGGTCAGCGGCGCGGATAGCGTCTTCATCGTGCTCCACCACAATCACCGTGTTACCGAGATCGCGCAGGTGTACCAGGGTGCCGAGCAGGCGTTCGTTATCGCGCTGATGCAGGCCGATAGAGGGCTCATCCAGCACGTACATCACGCCCACCAGGCCGGCGCCAATCTGGCTTGCCAGACGGATACGCTGGGCTTCACCGCCGGAGAGGGTCTCTGCGGAGCGGGAAAGGGTCAGGTAGTTCAGGCCGACGTTGACCAGAAACTTCAGGCGATCGCCAATCTCTTTCAGAACTTTCTCAGCAATTTGTGCCCGCTGGCCGGAGAGCTTCAGGTTATTGAAGAAGTCCATCGCGTGGCCGATGCTCATGTCTGAGATGGTCGGCAGCGGCGTATTCTCCACATAGACGTGGCGCGCTTCGCGACGCAGGCGGGTGCCGTCGCAGGTGGCGCAGGAGCGGTTGCTGATAAACTTCGCCAGATCCTCGCGCACCGCGCTGGATTCGGTCTCTTTATAGCGGCGCTCCATGTTATGCAGCACCCCTTCAAACGGATGACGACGCACGGATGTATCGCCGCGATCGTTCATGTATTTGAATTCAATGTTCTCTTTACCGGAACCAAACAGCACCACTTTGTGCACCGTTGCGCTCAGGCTCGCCCAGGGGGCTTCGACGTCAAACTTATAGTGATCCGCCAGCGATTTCAGCATCTGGAAGTAGTAGAAGTTACGGCGATCCCAGCCGCGGATCGCGCCGCCGGACAGCGACAGCTCGGGGTTCTGGATCACGCGATCCGGATCGAAATATTGCTGCACGCCCAGGCCGTCACAGGTCGGGCAGGCGCCCGCCGGGTTGTTGAACGAGAACAGACGAGGTTCCAGCTCGCGCATGCTGTAGCCGCAGATCGGGCAGGCAAAGTTGGCGGAGAAGAGCAGCTCTTCCACTTTGCTGTCGTCCATATCCGCCACCACGGCGGTGCCGCCGGAGAGCTCCAGCGCGGTCTCAAAGGACTCGGCCAGACGCGTTGCCATGTCGTCACGCACTTTAAAGCGGTCGATTACCACTTCGATGGTGTGTTTCTTTTGCAGCTCCAGCTTCGGCGGATCCGACAGATCGCACACTTCGCCGTCGATACGGGCGCGGATGTAACCCTGGCTTGCCAGGTTCTCCAGCGTTTTAGTGTGCTCGCCTTTGCGCTCTTTAATGATCGGCGCCAGCAGCATCAGGCGTTTGCCTTCCGGCTGCGCCAGCACGTTATCCACCATCTGGCTGACGGTCTGTGCCGCCAGCGGCACGTCGTGATCCGGGCAGCGCGGCTCGCCTACGCGGGCATACAGCAGGCGCAGGTAGTCATGGATTTCGGTGATGGTCCCCACCGTAGAGCGTGGGTTGTGTGAGGTCGATTTCTGTTCGATAGAGATGGCCGGCGATAACCCTTCGATGTGGTCAACGTCCGGCTTTTCCATCAGCGACAGAAACTGGCGCGCATAGGCAGAGAGCGATTCAACATAGCGACGCTGCCCTTCGGCATACAGGGTGTCGAAAGCCAGTGAGGATTTGCCAGAACCCGACAGCCCGGTGACGACGATCAGCTTGTCGCGTGGGATGACGAGATTAATATTTTTGAGATTGTGGGTGCGGGCGCCCCTAACTTCGATCTTATCCATTCACCTTTCCCGGTAGGTAGATACACGGAATGCCTGGTTTGTTTGAAGGACAACCGGCAGAAACGGCTAATTATGACACAAATTAACCTGTCTGGATATACAGTATTGGAATGCAACTTCTGCGGATGTGTGCAACAATGTCTGGTCGCGAACGACGAGTGGAAGATGCCACGCAACTATCAAAATGTCGCATGGAAATGGTACACTCGCGCGTTTACACTATTAAGAAATGTTTTCAGGAGACACGATCATGGCCAGCAGAGGCGTAAACAAGGTGATTCTCGTCGGTAATCTGGGCCAGGACCCGGAAGTACGCTACATGCCGAGTGGTGGTGCAGTTGCCAACATTACGCTGGCTACCTCCGAATCCTGGCGTGATAAAGCGACCGGTGAGATGAAAGAGCAGACCGAATGGCACCGCGTTGTGCTGTTTGGCAAACTGGCAGAAGTAGCCGGTGAATATCTGCGTAAAGGTTCTCAGGTCTATATCGAAGGCCAGCTGCGCACCCGCAAATGGACCGATCAGTCCGGTCAGGAAAAGTACACCACTGAAGTGGTGGTGAACGTGGGCGGCACCATGCAGATGCTGGGCGGCCGTCAGGGCGGCGGCGCACCGGCAGGTGGCGGTCAGCAGCAGCAGGGTAGCTGGGGTCAGCCTCAGCAGCCGCAGGGCGGTAACCAGTTCAGCGGCGGCGCGCAGTCTCGTCCGCAGCAGCAGTCCGCGCCGGCACCTTCTAACGAACCGCCGATGGACTTCGACGACGATATCCCGTTCTGATAACCAAATCGGCGATACGCATAAAAAAACCCAGACTTCGGTCCGGGTTTTTTATTTAGAGAACTAGGTGTACATCACTGGCCAGTCTGGCGGCGTATGGCTCATCGCTTCGACCATAATCTCTTTCATGTTATTCCAGATGGTCGCCGCGTCCAGAAGCGTAATGCCTAACAGGCCGGTAGCAAACCAGCAGGCTGCCGCCACGCCCAGGCAGGTGCTGATCACCGCCAGGCCGACGTAATCGGACTTACGAAACTGAATATTCAGCGTGCTGGCCAGAAACATCAGCACCGCGCTAAACAGCGGCCAGCGTAAAAGCACAACGCTGGTAGTAATGGTTGCCATAGTACCTATCCTCGAAATGACCGCCGCCGGGCATTGCGATGTTGCTCACGGAGGGTAGCAAACGCGCTATCGGCAGGCTCAGACACATAACAATGAAACAGTGTTTCTTGTTGCATAATATGTGTGAACTATATCACATTTGCT
>DKMV01000352.1:9079-9519 GCA_002469605.1 Leclercia sp. UBA7405 | reverse complement strand
GTGAACTATATCACATTTGCTTTTTTATTCGCCAGTAGCGAAGGGCAAAAAATCGGCACATTTTTACCCTTTTTTATCGCTGGAGCGGAGATGAACAAAATATATCTTTGCCTGCTAAGTAACGGTCGTGGACGAGGTTTCCTGATAATTCATTAGCATATATAAAGTTGTGCACCAGGCAGCGCGTTGTACAATATTTACAGCTTATACACTATAGATTATGCTTGATCGGATTAAAAAATTTACTCGTAATAAATAATTCAGGTTTTTGAATTTTCTGGATATTATTATTTTTCTGTTATTTTTTCTATACACACGCATCTCTGGGCTGGCATTGAAAGGCATTATTTGCCGTTTGCCGACTTCACCCTGACTTATTCATTGCGGTCATTTTCTTTTATTTAATGAGCGCGAAAAAAGAATGAACGAACCACATCGCG
>DKMV01000352.1:0-8944 GCA_002469605.1 Leclercia sp. UBA7405 | reverse complement strand
AACCACATCGCGAAATCGTTAATGACGGTACGATGGCGCTGCGCGCCCTGGCAAAACTGATGCCGCAGTTGTCATCCCATACCACGCTGCAAGAGTTGCTGGAGTCGATAAATCTTAACCTTGGTGCCAGCCTGAGCTGGGTAACGATAGATGATGGCGCCGACATGCAGCGGGTAGTAAGCGCGGGCGACCTGAGCTGCCACTCTTTTGAGGTGAATGATTTTCTGGCGAGCACCCTATTGATGCGGCATCACCGTTCGTGGCGGGTTATCTGCTGGAAAGAGAATATGGGCCGTTACCTCTTTTCAGACCGACATCCGGGCTATAAACAATTGCGCAGCGGCGTCCTCTGTAAAATAACCCCTTACGACCATCCCGGCAGCGGCTATTTTTTCCTCGGCTTTGCCGAACCCCTGAGCCAGCTCTCCGTTCTGAAAGATATCGCCGCCATTCTGGCTGAAAAATTCAAAGACTATTTTACTGAAATTATGGCCCGGGAACGGACGGCGAAAGAGATGCAGCGGATAGTAGCGCAATATAAGACGCTATTTGAACGCGCCCCGGTACTGATGAACTCTTTTGACCGCCACAGCCGCTGTGTGCTGTGGAATGCAGAGTGTGAAAAGGTCTTTGGCTGGACCCTGGCCGAGATTAACGCCCATGCCGATCCGCTGGCGCTCTTTCACCCGGACCCGGAGGTCTGCCGTCGGGTGCGGGAGTCAGTAAATTCCGCGCCGCTGGAGAATATGTACGAATGGCATCCGGTACGCAGGGACGGCGTGCAGCTGACTATCCTCTGGTCAAACATCCGCTTGCCGGACGGCTCTATCCTCAATATTGGCCTCGATATAACCGCGCGAAAACGTGCCGAAAAGCAGCTGGAGATGAAAGCCACCACCGACGATCTCACCGGCTGTTTTAATCGCTCGGCCATTTTGCAGCAGCTCTCCATCGCCCTCGAGGCGGGCCAGCGGCAGGCAGAGGGGCGCCCCTTCAGCGTATTGATGTTTGATCTGGATTTTTTCAAGCAGATTAACGACCAGTGGGGCCATACCGTGGGCGATGCCGCACTGATACATTTCTGCGATCGCATCCGCGAGCTGAGTCCGGCCGGAGCGGCGCTTGGCCGCGTGGGCGGCGAAGAGTTTTTATTGATTATGCCCGATACCCATAGCGAGGCGGCGATGCAGCTCTCGCTAACGCTGCGCCAGGCGCTCCTCGGCAGGCCGCTGAACGTCGGGACTAAAACCCTTACCCTTTCGTTCAGCGCCGGGGTGGTGGAAGTAAACGGCGGCCAGCAGGATGCCTCATCACTGCTTATTCGCGCCGATAAGGCGCTGTATGATGCCAAACGGGCAGGACGGGGAAAAACAGTAGTGGCAATTGATTATTTATAACGCAGCCAGCAAAGGTTATTGTGAAAATAGCGCTGAGTTTCACGTTGCTGTTGCGCTTTTTTCACGCTGCCAGTAGTTTGACTTAATCAGCGATGCGCAAAGGCGCTAGCGGAAAATCACGCAATCAGACGCAATAAATATTTTACTTAATAAAAACTGGCCCCGTACTTTTAGTTTGGCTTACGGACAAATAATATCGTCATAACCAAATATTAGGTTTTTGATGGTAAAAGTCAGTTGCTAACTTCGCATGATTCATGCAACGTAATCACCTGTTTATCAAAGCATCCGGCCTTCAGTACAACAGGCACATAAAAAGCAGGGATTAAGGGCGGAAATGAATCGTAGCGCACGACGCAAGGTGCTAAGAGGTGTGGGGATCATCATGGTAGTTTTACTGCCGGTGATGCTCGCGCTTTGGTTTGCCCAGCTGCGTGCCGTATCCGAAACTAGCTCGCAATTACGTTCATTTGCACATCTCGCCCTTGATAAAACCGAACTGGTTATTCAACAGGTCGATTTAGCCCGCAGCGCGGCAGAAAAATATAACGGCAATATCTGCACCACGGCCCATCGACAGTATATGCTTAATATCGTCCGCGGCCGTCTCTATATTTCAGATCTTATTTATGCCAACGGGCGTGATTTTATCTGTTCGACGATATTAACACCGGATAATGCTTATGTTATGCCGGATGCCAATTTTATCCGTAAACCCGACGTTGCCATTTATTATTTCCGCGATACCCCTTTCTTTGCGGGTTATCAGATGACATATATGCAGCAGGGTAATTATGTGGTGGTAGTTAATCCGCTCTCTTATAGCGAAGTGATGTCGGCGGACCACTCCCTGTCATGGGGAATATTCGATACCGTTACCAACGCTTTTTTCTCGGTCAGCGAACAGGCGGATAAAAAGTTATTACATACCCTGATTGAAGATAATGAAACCTCCTTCCACAAGGATGGCCGTTTTTACACTATTGTTCGCTCAGATAAACGTCCGATAGCGACAATAGTGTCAACCACCAGCCAGCGCTTTTACGATGTGCTCTACCATCAGGCGACGCTAACCCTGCCGCTGGGCATGATCTGTAGCATTATTGTGTTATTAGTCTGGTCACGCACCCAGCGCGAATTTAATTCGCCGGGGCGTTTATTACACCGGGCATTAAATAATCGTCAGCTTCGCGTTCATTATCAGCCGATTATCGATATCACAAATAACCAGTGCGTGGGCGCCGAAGCCCTGCTGCGCTGGCCGGGTTTTGCCGGTCCGGTGATGAGCCCCGCCGAATTTATTCCGCTGGCGGAAAAAGAGGGGATGATCGAGCGCATCACCGATTACGTAGTCGAAGAGGTCTTTACCGATCTGGGCCAGTTCCTCGCCGCCAACCCGCACCTCTATGTGTCGATTAACCTCTCTGCCTCCGATTTTCACTCTTCACGCCTGATTGCCATGATTGGCGAAAAGGCCCGGCATTACGCCGTGCGGGCGCAGCAGATTAAAATCGAGGTGACCGAGCGCGGTTTTATCGATGTGCCGAAAACAACGCCGGTGATCCAGGCGTTTCGGCAGGCGGGCTATGAAGTGGCGATCGATGATTTCGGCACCGGTTATTCCAACCTGCATAACCTCTATTCACTGAACGTCGATATTCTGAAAATCGACAAATCCTTTATCGACACCCTGACCACCAACAGCACCAGCCATCTGATTGCTGAACACATCATCGAGATGGCGCAGAGCCTGCGTCTGAAGACCATCGCCGAAGGGGTGGAGACGGCGGAGCAGGTCGCGTGGCTCTATAAGCGCGGCGTGCACTATTGTCAGGGCTGGCACTTTGCGAAGGCCATGTCGCCCCACGACTTTATGAGCTGGCAGCTCCAGCCTGCTGACGCGCCGGTTGCCCGCGCCATTCATTAACCTGATGGCGATAATCGCTCGGCGTGCGATCGAACTCGCGGCGGAACACGCGGGAGAAGGTTTGCTGCGAGACGTAGCCTAAATCCATCGCGATATCAAAAATCGGCCGCTGGCTGGTGCGCAGCGCCTGGGCGGCCAGCAGCAACCGGCGCTGGCGAATATACTCGCCCAGCGTCTGGCGCATCACGTTGCGGAACATTCTCTGCAAGTACCACTTCGAGTAACCCGACTTTTTTGCCACCACGTCAATGTTTAACGGCTGATCGATGTGTTCATCAATCCATTCGATAAGGGTCTCAATAATCTGCTGATGTGACATAAAACTGCCTCTCTTCGGATAAACCTGTATCGGTTGTTCGTCGTTTTGTCTGCGGGGGAGTATAATTCCTCAAGTTAACTTGAGGTAAAGAGGTTTTATGGAAAAGAAATTACCGCGTATTAAAGCGCTGCTGACGCCTGGCGAGGTGGCAAAGCGTAGCGGGGTGGCGGTCTCAGCGCTGCATTTCTATGAAAGCAAAGGCTTAATCAAAAGTATTCGCAACGCCGGCAACCAGCGACGCTATACTCGTGATGTGCTGCGCTATGTGGCGATCATTAAGATTGCTCAGCGGATAGGCATTCCTCTTGCGACCATCGGCGATGCGTTAGGCGTCCTGCCGGAGGGGCATAGCCTGAGCGCCAGAGAGTGGAAACAGCTCTCGTCCCAGTGGCGCGAAGAGCTGGATCGCCGCATTCACACCCTGGTGGCTCTGCGCGATGAGCTTGACGGCTGTATTGGCTGCGGCTGCCTGTCGCGCAGCGACTGTCCGTTGCGTAACCCCGGCGACCGGCTGGGCGAACAGGGGACCGGGGCGCGTCTGCTGGAGGACGATGCCCAGAACGCATAAAAAACTAAAGCGCCAAAAAGGCGCTTTAGTTTGTTTCCGGTCTCTGTCTTTCGCTCTATCCCGTTCTGTTCACAGGAGGGTTTCCCCCGACATCAGCACCCCTCAGTCGAGCTGTTTGGAGGTTCCGGTTTGTGCTGACACTTTAAGTCTATCCAGGACGCCTCTCTTTGCCAGCGGCATTGAGCAAAATCTCGCCAAAATTTTTTCGCCAGGTTGTGCAATTTTCTATAGTGAGTTTGTATGAATCTCAGGAGACGACCATGATTACGGTTCACCATCTCAATAAATCCCGATCCCAACGCGTCCTCTGGGCGCTGGAAGAGCTCTCGCAGCCTTACCAGATTGTTCGCTACGAGCGTGAAAAAACCATGCTGGCGCCCCCGGCGCTGAAAAAGATCCACCCGCTGGGGAAATCGCCGGTGGTGGAGGATAACGGTCTGATCCTCGCGGAGTCCGGCGCGATCCTGGAATATTTACAGGAGACCTACGACAGCGCGTCGCAGCTCAAGCCCGTTAACCCTGAGCAGAAGCTGGACTACCGCTTCTGGCTCCACTATGCCGAAGGTTCGCTGATGCCCTTGCTGATGATGAAGCTGGTCTTTTCCAGCCTCGGCAAACCGCCGGTGCCTTTCGGGCTGCGTTCGATAGGCAAAATGCTGGGGCAGGGGGTACAGAAGGCTTACCTCAATAAACAGCTCGAAACCCATGCCCGTTACCTTGAGTCCTGGCTCTCTACCCACAGCTGGTTTGCCGGCGAGCATCTCAGCATGGCGGATATTCAGATGAGTTTTCCGGTTTTCGCCCTGCTGGCGCGCGGCGGCATTGACGATCTGCCCCACCTGCAGGCGTGGAAGAAAAAGGTTGAGCAGCGTCCGGGCTGGCAGCGGGCGATTGAGCAGGGCGGGCCGTTTGAACTCCCCGGCGAGAAGTAATTTGTTGCCACTTTGCGCATTCACGATAACGTTTGCGCATCCTCTGGCTATTTCTTCAGCGCCATAAGTGAATTTATGTGAAAAAGAGCAAAGTTAAGTTGAAAAGGCCCGCCAGAAGGCTGGATAATCGTTTGCCTTAATTTCACCACCCGTTTTTTTAAGCGCGGAGCTAAACGTTTGCTTTTTTTGTGGCGCCCCTTTTCGTCGCAAACGCAGCACATGGATTAGACGTTTCGCTGGCAGTGGAGTCTCCACCACGCTTACTAAACGAATGATAAAAATCTTCAGGGGATGTTTTCTATGTCTACGCCATCTGCGCGTAATGGCGGCTCGCTCGACGCCATGTTTAAAATTTCTGCTCGCGGCAGCACCGTGCGTCAGGAGGTCCTTGCCGGTCTGACAACCTTCCTGGCAATGGTCTACTCGGTGATCGTGGTACCGGGCATGCTGGGTAAAGCGGGTTTCCCACCGGCAGCGGTATTTGTGGCTACCTGTCTGGTAGCAGGTGTGGGCTCGATTGTGATGGGCCTGTGGGCAAACCTGCCGCTGGCGATCGGTTGCGCTATCTCGCTGACCGCCTTCACCGCCTTTAGCCTGGTACTGGGCCAGCAGATTAGCGTGCCCGTGGCGCTGGGCGCCGTCTTCCTGATGGGCGTGCTCTTCACGGTTATCTCCGCCACCGGTATTCGTAGCTGGATCTTGCGCAACCTGCCGCAGGGCGTGGCGCACGGTACCGGGATCGGTATCGGCCTGTTCCTGCTGCTGATTGCCGCCAACGGCGTGGGTCTGGTAGTCAAGAACCCGCTGGACGGGCTGCCGGTTGCGCTGGGCCACTTCGCCAGCTTCCCGGTGATCATGTCCCTGATTGGCCTCGCCGTTATTATCGGCCTGGAAAAACTGAAGGTACCGGGCGGCATTCTGCTGACCATTATCGGCGTCTCCATTGTGGGGCTGATTTTTGACCCAGCCGTGCACTTCTCCGGTATTTTCGCCATGCCATCCCTCAGCGATGAGCAGGGCAACTCTTTGATTGGCAGTCTGGATATCGTGGGCGCGCTCAACCCGCTGGTTCTGCCGAGCGTGCTGGCGCTGGTGATGACCGCGGTATTCGACGCCACCGGCACCATCCGTGCGGTCGCGGGCCAGGCAAACCTGCTGGATAAAGACGGCCAGATTATCGATGGCGGCAAAGCGCTGACCACCGACTCCCTGAGCAGCGTCTTCTCCGGCCTGGTCGGTGCGGCCCCGGCGGCAGTGTACATTGAATCCGCAGCGGGTACGGCGGCGGGCGGCAAAACCGGCCTGACGGCAATCACCGTTGGCGTGCTGTTCTTGCTGATCCTCTTCCTCTCCCCGCTCTCTTACCTGGTGCCGGCTTACGCCACCGCACCGGCGCTGATGTACGTTGGCCTGCTGATGCTGAGCAACGTGGCGAAAATCGACTTTGCCGATTTTGTCGATGCGATGGCGGGGCTGATCACCGCGGTCTTGATCGTGCTGACCTGTAACATCGTAACCGGCATCATGATCGGTTTCGCCTCGCTGGTGATTGGTCGTCTGGTATCGGGCGAATGGCGCAAGCTGAACATCGGCACCGTGGTGATCGCCGTGGCGCTGGTGGCCTTCTACGCGGGCGGCTGGGCAATTTAATTTTGACCATTCCTGCTAAAACGGGTGGCGATGGCCGCCCGTTTTTATTTTCGGACCACATCTGGTTGCCATTTGCGTTACTCTTTTGAAGATAGAATAAAAGGCACGACGCCTTGAGTTAGGTTTACAAGAAACGCAGCAAACAGGGAACGCATGGAAATCTTCTTCACAATACTCATCATGACCCTTGTGGTCTCACTCTCCGGGGTAATCACACGCGTATTGCCCTTCCAGCTACCGCTACCGCTCATGCAGATCGCCATCGGGGCGCTGCTGGCGTGGCCAACCTTTGGCCTGCACGTCGAGTTCGATCCCGAGCTGTTTCTGGTCCTGTTTATTCCGCCGCTGCTCTTTGCCGACGGCTGGAAAACCCCCACCCGTGAGTTTCTGGAGCACGGCCGCGAGATCTTAGGGCTGGCGCTGGCGCTGGTGGTGGTCACCGTGGTCGGCATCGGTTTTCTCATCTACTGGGTGGTGCCGGGTATCCCGCTGATACCGGCCTTTGCGCTGGCCGCGGTGCTCTCTCCTACCGACGCCGTGGCGCTCTCGGGGATCGTGGGCGAAGGGCGCATCCCGAAAAAAATCATGGGCATTTTGCAGGGCGAGGCGCTGATGAACGACGCCTCCGGCCTGGTCGCCCTTAAATTTGCCGTCGCCGTGGCGATGGGCACCATGGTCTTCACCGTCGGTGGCGCCAGCCTTGAGTTCCTGAAGGTGGCGATTGGCGGGATCCTGGCAGGCTTTGTAGTGAGCTGGCTGTATGGCCGCTCGCTGGGCTTCCTCAGCCGCTGGGGCGGCGATGAGCCGGCTACCCAGATTGTGCTGCTGTTCCTGCTGCCGTTCGCCTCTTACCTGATTGCGGAACACATTGGCGTATCGGGCATTCTGGCGGCGGTGGCGGCCGGGATGACCATCACCCGTGCGGGCGTAATGCGCCGCGCGCCGCTGGCGATGCGCCTGCGAGCCAACAGCACCTGGTCAATGCTGGAGTTTGTCTTTAACGGCATGGTCTTCCTGCTGCTGGGCCTGCAATTGCCGGGCATTCTGGAGTCGTCGCTGGTGGCGGCAGAGGCCGATCCCAACGTTGAAACCTGGATGCTGTTTACCGATATCGTGCTGATCTACGCCGCCCTGATGCTGGTGCGTTTCGGCTGGCTATGGACCATGAAAAGGTTCAGCGTGCGCTTCCTGAAGAACAAGCCGATGGAGTTTGGCAGCTGGACTACCCGCGAGCTGCTGATCTCCACCTTCGCCGGGGTGCGTGGGGCGATCACCCTCGCCGGTGTGCTCTCCATTCCGCTGCTGCTGCCGACCGGAGACGTCTTCCCGGCGCGCTACGAGCTGGTGTTCCTCGCCGCAGGGGTGATCCTCTTCTCGCTGTTTGTCGGCGTGGTGATGCTGCCGATCCTGCTGCAACATATGGAAGTAGCGGACCACGTTCAGCAGCATAAAGAGGCGCGTATTGCCCGGGCGGCGACCGCCGAAGTGGCGATTGTCACCATTCAGAAGATGGAAGAGCGGCTGGCGGCCGATACCGAAGAGAACATCGATAATCAGCTGCTGAAAGAGGTGAGTTCGCGGGTGATCGGTAACCTGCGCCGGCGTGCGGACGGGCGCAACGACGCCGAAAGCTCAATGATGGAAGAGAACCTGGAGCGCCGCTTCCGCCTGGCGGCGCTGCGCGCCGAGCGTGCCGAGCTGTACCACCTGCGCGCTACCCGTGAGATCAGCAACGAGACGCTGCAAAAACTGCTGCACGATCTCGACCTGATGGAAGCCCTGCTGATCGAGAAAAAGTAGCCGTAAATGCGGCCTGATGCCCTCACCCCGCCCCTCTCCCACAGGGAGAGGGTGCAAACACTAAAAACGGTAACCTGACGGTTACCGTTTTGCATTTACCTCGTAACCCAGAACCCTTCGCAGCAGGTCAGCCACGCCTGCGCGCTGTGGGAAAGATAGACCCCCTCCCGCCAGATCATCCCCAGCTGCCAGCGCAGATCGCTCTCCAACGGGATCCAGCGCAGGGTATTTTTGTCCAACCGCTCGCAGATGGGCTGCGGCAAAATGGCAATACCCACCCCGGCCTGCACCATGGCCGCCAGGAAGTCCCATTGCCCGCTGCGCACCGCGATGCGCGGCTTCACGTCGTGC
>DKMV01000395.1 GCA_002469605.1 Leclercia sp. UBA7405 | reverse complement strand
TCTCTTTGACTGGGGCTACTTTTCCGACACCGAGAACAGCTTCCCACAGGAGCTGCTCGACAAGCTGGTAGCGCGTGCTGGGCTGCCGGGCTATCTGGGCAACTGCCACTCCTCGGGGACGGTAATTCTGGATCAGCTCGGTGAAGAGCATATGAAAACCGGCAAGCCGATTTTCTATACCTCTGCCGACTCGGTGTTCCAGATCGCTTGCCATGAAGAGACCTATGGCCTGGATAAGCTCTACGAGCTGTGCGAAATCGCCCGTGAAGAGCTGACCGAAGGCGGCTATAACATCGGCCGTGTGATCGCTCGTCCGTTTGTTGGCGATAAAGCAGGTAACTTCCAGCGTACCGGTAACCGTCACGACCTGGCCGTTGAGCCGCCGGCACCGACCGTGCTGCAAAAACTGGTGGATGAGAAGGGCGGCCACGTGGTTTCCGTGGGGAAAATCGCGGATATCTACGCTAACTGCGGCATCACCAAAAAAGTGAAAGCGACCGGTCTGGATGCGCTGTTCGACGCCACCATCAAAGAGATGAAAGAGGCGGGCGACAATACCATCGTCTTCACCAACTTCGTGGACTTCGACTCCTCCTGGGGTCACCGTCGCGACGTAGCGGGCTATGCGGGCGGCCTTGAGCTGTTCGACCGCCGTCTGCCGGAGCTGATGGAGCTGGTGGGTGAAGATGATATTCTGATCCTGACCGCTGACCACGGCTGCGACCCGACCTGGACCGGTACCGACCACACCCGCGAGCACATTCCGGTGCTGGTGTACGGCCCGAAAGTAAAACCGGGCTCTTTGGGACACCGTGAGACCTTCGCGGATATCGGCCAGACGATTGCAAAATACTTTGGTACGTCCGATATGGAATATGGCAAAGCCCTGTTCTGATAATAATGGGTGCGGCTGATGCCCGCACCTGACTCTCTTCCACAGAGATAAATGGGTGCGGCCTGATGCCCTCACCCCGACCCTCTCCCACAGGGAGAGGGAGAATTTAAAATGAAAAGGATCTGAAGATGGCAACTCCTCACATTAATGCAGAAATGGGTGATTTCGCTGACGTCGTGTTGATGCCGGGCGACCCGCTGCGCGCAAAGCACATTGCTGAAACCTTCCTTGAAGATGTGCGTGAAGTGAACAACGTTCGCGGCATGCTGGGCTTCACCGGTACCTACAAAGGCCGCAAAATTTCCGTAATGGGCCACGGCATGGGTATCCCGTCCTGCTCCATCTACACCAAAGAGCTGATCACCGATTTCGGCGTGAAGAAGATCATCCGCGTGGGCTCCTGCGGCGCCGTACGTATGGACGTGAAGCTGCGCGACGTGGTTATCGGAATGGGTGCCTGCACCGATTCCAAAGTAAACCGCATGCGTTTTAAAGATCACGACTTCGCGGCCATTGCTGACTTCGGCATGGTGCGTAACGCGGTAGACGCGGCCAAAGCGCTGGGCGTTGACGCGCGCGTGGGCAACATCTTCTCTGCGGATCTGTTCTATTCGCCGGACGGCGAAATGTTCGACGTGATGGAGAAGTACGGCATTCTGGGCGTGGAGATGGAAGCAGCAGGCATCTACGGCGTCGCGGCTGAGTTCGGCGCGAAAGCTCTGACCATCTGCACCGTGTCTGACCATATCCGTACCCACGAGCAGACCACGGCCGCCGAGCGCCAGACTACCTTCAACGACATGATTAAAATCGCGCTGGAGTCTGTCCTGCTGGGCGATAAAGAGTAATTTTCTAAAGGGGGCGTTCAGCCCCCTTTATTCATTTTTATCTATTCTTAATTCCATCCTTTCTTGCTTTTTTCCTTTACATTTCAGTATTAAGTTGCAATAAATCTATTCAAGTATCTATTCACTGAACTATTCATTAATGGCAAGCCTGAACGATCTTCTGCTGCAGGGACCCCGTGCGGCGGCCGAACTCCGCCAGCACCTGTCGATCAGCCAGGCGACATTTTCACGCCTTGTGGCTGCTGATAATCGCGTTATTCAGTTTGGTAAAGCACGCGCCACGCGCTATGCCCTGAAAAGACCGGTACGGGGAATAAGCGCTTTCCCGTTCTGGCGGGTAAATGAGCAGGGCAGAGCCGTTAAGTGCGGCGAGATTTATCCCGTCTGGCCACAGGGAAGTTGCCTGGTGTTACAGTCTAACGGGCACTGGCAGTGGTTTGACGGGCTGCCCTGGTATCTAACCGACCTGCGCCCACAGGGATTTTTGGGGCGCGCCTGGGGGCGATGTATGGCGCTGGAGCATGCGCTTGCTGAAGATATCCGTCTGTGGCAGGAAAGCGATGTGCTTTATGCGCTAAGCCAGTTTTCCGGGGAGAACAGCGGCGGCTGGTTAATTGGGGAAGAAAACTATCAGCGCTGGCTCTGCGCCGCGCCGCCTGAAGCTATCGCCAGAGATGCTATCCCTTGTGCCTATGTACAGTTGTCTCATGAGGCGCTTGCAGGTGAGATTATTGGCTCTTCAGCCGGGGGAGAACAGCCGAAGTTTACCTGTTATTCCCGCACTGCATCGGGGCCAGCCCACAGGCTGGTAAAATTTACCGCGCCACAGGAGAGTGATGTTTCTGCGCGCTGGAGAGATCTGCTCTTTGCTGAAGAGATTGCGTTACGTACGCTGGCTGAAGCGGGAATTTCGGTAAGCGACGCTACTGCGCTGCAATCGGAGAACCAGGTCTTCCTTCAGGCGACACGTTTCGATTGCCCGGATGTTGTGGGCCGAAGGGCTATTGTCTCCCTTGAGGCAGTCCAAAGTGAATTTGTCAGCGCGGGTAGCACATGGCCGCAGACGGTAGAGAAACTGGTCACAGCAGGTATTGTTGATGCGGCGGCAAAGGAACAGGTGGAAAAGATCTGGGCATTTGGCCGTCTGATTGCAAACAGCGACATGCACGCCGGGAACCTCTCTTTTTATTATTCGGATTTTCCGCTCTCTCTGGC